>JAUIBJ010000706.1 GCA_030428025.1 Alphaproteobacteria bacterium | reverse complement strand
CGCTCGACGACGCGGAGGCCGCGCGGCAGGCCGAGGCGCTCAAGCGCACCGATGCGGCCCAGCCCGCCATCGGCGCGGTGTCGCTGGCGATGCTGAAGCTTCTGGGCCAAGCCGGGCTGCGCCCCGGGGTGCTGGCCGGGCACAGTTTCGGGGAATACACCGCGCTCCACGCCGCCGGTGCCTTCGACGCCGACACGCTTCTGACGCTCGCCCATGCGCGCGGCGAGGCCATGGTGCGCGCGGGCGGCGACGACCCGGGGAAGATGGCGGCCGTAGGCGCGGGGGCGGATGACATACTCCCCGTGCTGGGCGAGGCGGCGGGCGTGACCATCGCCAACCGCAACGCGCCCGACCAGACGGTGATTGCCGGGCCGAGCGCGGCAGTCGAGGCGGCCTCGGATGGGCTGGAGGTCGCCGGTTTTTCGGTGGCGCCGCTGCCCGTGGCCTGCGGGTTTCATTCCGAGTGCGTTGCGCCCGCCGGCGCCCGGCTGGCCTGCGCGCTGAAGGCGGCAAGCCTCGGTGCGCCCGGCCTGCCGGTCTATGCCAACGCCACCGCCGCGCCCTATCCGGCCGATGCCGAAGCGGTGCGGGCGCAGCTTGTCAGCCATCTTGTGGATCCGGTCGATTTCATGGGTGCCATCGAGGCAATGCACGCGGGCGGCGCGCGGCTCTTTCTGGAGGTTGGCCCCGGCGCGGTGCTGAGCGGGCTGACGAGTCGCATCCTGCAAGATCGCCCGCATCTGGCCCTGTCGCTCGACCGCAAGGGTCGGCCCGGGGCGCAGCAATTGCTGGGCGTCCTGGCCGGGGCGGCCGTGGCCGGGCTCGAGCTTTCGCTCGATTTCCTGTGGGACCAGCGCGTCGACAGCCCGGTCGACGTGACCGGTTGGGCCGTCGAGTCGCCGCGCGAAAGCGGGAATATCTGGATGGTCGATGCAGCAAACGCGCGGCCCAAGGGGCGACCGCCCCTGCACAAGGGCCTTTCGGCCCGGATCGAGGATGACCCGGCGCAGACCGGGACAACAGGGGGGATCGCGATGCCGTCTGATATGCCGGGTCCCGGCCCATCTTTCGCCGCGCCGGCGGGGGCGGAGGAGGTGATGCGCCGCCATCAGGACCTGATGGCGCGCTTTCTCGAGAGCAACCGCGCGGTGATGATGGCCTATCTGCAGGGGGGCGGCGATGCGACCGCGCTGCCGGCCATGATGCCCGCCCCATCGGTTTCGATGCCCACGGCCGAGGCGGCGGCCGCGCCGGAGCCAGAGCCCGCATCGGCGGTTCCCGCCGTTCCGGCCGAGCCGCCGGCCGACACCGACCGCAGCGAGGGGCGCGTGCGCCGGCTGCTCCTCGATCTGATCGCCGACCGCACCGGCTATCCGCCCGAGATGCTGGAAGGCGAATTGGACCTCGAGGCCGATCTGGGCATCGATTCGATCAAGCGGGTGGAGATCCTCGGCGCGCTGCGCGGCGAGATCCTGCCCTGGACGGGCGAGGAGGCGCGGTCGGCCATGGGACCGGTCTCGCGCGAAAAGACGGTGGCGGGGATCGTCGTGAAATTCATGGAGATCGTCGAGGCGTTCGCGCCGTCGGCTGAAAGCGACGGTCCGGCGGAACCCGCCGATCCGGGGGCGTCCCCCGACGAGGCCATGCCGGACCTCGCCCAATGGCCGGCGCGGTTCGAAACAGTGCCACGCGAAATCTTCGTGCCGCTGGCCGGCGACTGGGTGACGCCAGGCGCGGCCTATGTGCTGACCTGCGACGCGAAGGGCACGGCGGAAGTTCTGGCCCGCGCCATCGAAGCGAAGGGCGGGGTGGCCTGCCTGCTGGAGGAGGAGGATTTCGCTGACACGGAAGGGCTGCGTCAGACCCTTGCCGCGGTGCGCGACCGGGTGGCGGGCGTCCTCCATTGCGCGCCGCTGTCCGAAGCGGCCGATATTCCTCCGAACGTCGCGGATTGGGACGCGGGCGTCGACCGGGTGTCGCGCAACCTCTTCCTGCTTCTCTCAGTCCTCGGGCCGGCTCTTTCGGCGCGTGACGATGCGGTCGTGCTCTGCGCGACCGCCATGGGCGGCAGCTTCGGTTTCGGCGCGGCGCCTCTGGCTCCGGCCGCCGGCGGCGCGCCGGGCCTGCTGAAGACGCTGGCCAAGGAATGGCCGGGCGTTCTGTGCCGCGCGGTAGATTTCGAGCCGGATCTGGGTGCGGCCGAGCGGGCGGAGATCCTGTTCGCCGAGGCCGGGCGCGCTGACGGGCTGGTCGAGATCGGCTGGCAAGGCGGTTCCCGGCTGGGGTTGTTCGCCGTGGCACAGCGGGCGGCGACTCCGGCGCTGGAAGATTTTGGGCTTGACCCCGAGGCCGTCATTCTGGTCACAGGCGGGGCGCGGGGCATCACAGCGCGGGCCGTGCGCCGGCTTGCCCAAGCTCAGCGCTGCCGCTTTGTCCTTCTCGGCGCGGCGCCCGCACCCGGGGCCGAGACCGGCGCTAC
>JAUIBJ010000705.1 GCA_030428025.1 Alphaproteobacteria bacterium | reverse complement strand
TCGCCGGGGTTCTGCAGGAAATAGGCCGGTTTGTAGAACAGCACGAAGCCCAGCCGTCCACCGAGGATCACGCCGAGGACGACCCAGGTGAGCAGGTCCTCCACCTGATCGGCGGTCAGCGCGGGGTTGTCGTTCTTCCACAGGCGGGGCCGGCGCGTGGTGGCCACCACCAGCCGCCAGCCGATGACGATGCCCACGATATAGGCCAGCGCATACCAGCGCAGCGAAAATTCCATGCCGAAGAGCGGCAGGGTGAAAATCTCGGGCGAGATGTCGGGAAAGGGGATGGCGGCCTGCATTCGGTCTCACTGGAATAAGGGCAGGGGCGAAGTCAAGCTTGCCCCGCCTCCGTTCGGCGCCCATATAGAAAGGAAATGTAACGCCGGAGCAATCCCCATGCAGACCCGCAACAAGGTACTCGACGATATCTCGCAGCTGATGACCAACGCCATGGGCGTGGCGCAGGGCGCGCGGGAAGAGGCCGAGACGGCGATGAAGTCGATGATCGACCGCTGGCTCGCCGACCGCGATTTCGTCACCCGAGAGGAATTCGACGCCGTCCGCGCCATGGCCCAGAAGGCGCGCGAGGAGAACGAGGCGCTGAAGGCCCGCATCGAGGCTCTGGAGAAGGGCGGGTCGTAACGACCCGAGGCGCCCGGAACAAAGCCGCGCCTTGCGCGGCGCCGGGCAGCGCCCGACCGCCCCCCGGGCGGGCGCTTCTCAACCGCCATCACACAGAGCAATCGTCGGATGTGCGCGTCACCATAAATCAATCAACTCAATCGTTGGCGCGCCCACCCGCGGTCGAGCCCTGCCCGGCCATGGGGATGACCCGCGGAGTTGGTATCAAGCCAACACGACTCGCAATCTGCCCGCCACATGACACACTGATCTCATCTTGATGACGGTTTCACGTCATCCACAACTTATTGAGTTAATCCCCAACAAATAGCTTTACAGGTCTCGGGAAAGCCTCCACCATATCTGGTATGGACGAAAGGGGAGACGCCCCCGTCCTAGAGCAGGCACCTAGCGCTTGGGGCGCTGCCACGCCCCCGCGCTACAAAACCAAGAGGTGGCGGCATGGCCCTATCCGAGCAGTTCCTGAGTGACGACCTTCATCCCATCGACATCGTCGAGCATCTCGCCGAACATCATGACTGGGATTTCGACCGCATCGGGGACGACCAGATCGCCATGGCCGTCGAGGGCCAGTGGCGCACCTATTCCATCACGCTGGCCTGGTCGGGTTACGACGAGACCCTGCGCATGGTCTGCACCTTCGAGATGGAGCCGCCGGAGGACAAGCTTCCCGTCCTGTATCAGACCCTGAACGAGGTGAACGACCAGTGCTGGGCCGGCGCCTTCACCTACTGGGCGGCGCAGAAGCTGATGGTCTATCGTTACGGGCTGGTCATGACCGGCGCCCAGGGTGTCTGTGCCGAGCAGGTGGATACGCTGATCAACGCCGCGGTGCTGAGCGCCGAGCGGTTTTATCCGGCTTTTCAACTGGTTGTCTGGGGCGATCGCACCCCGAGGGACGCCATGCAGGTGGCCATCGCCGAAGCCTACGGGACGGCGTGATTACCTCTTGATTCCAAAGGTTTGAATGCAAGTAACCGCCGGTGGGCCCACCCCTCCGGCGGTTTCCATTGAAACCCGGCCGTCGCAAGCGTAACACTCGGCCCGAGAATTGCGAACAGGGAGAACGCGATGTCCATGGACGATGTCGCCCGTGGCGGCCTGGTGCTTCTGGGCTGCGGCAAGATGGGCTCGGCGATGCTGCAGGGCTGGCTGAACCGGGGGCTTCCGCCCGGCTCGGTCTGGGTGATCGACCCCAAGCCGTCGGACTGGCTGCAATCGACCGGCGTGCAGATCAATGCCGATCTGCCCGAGGCCCCGGCCATCGTGCTGATTGCCGTCAAGCCGCAGATGATGGGCGACGCGCTGCCCGCCATCGCGGCGATGGGCAACGGGAAGACGCTGTTCGTTTCCGTTGCCGCCGGAACCCCGATTTCGGCCTTCGAGAAGGCGCTTGGCGATGACAGCCCGATCATCCGCGCCATGCCCAACACGCCCGCCGCCGTGGGCCGGGGGATTACCGCGATCATCGGCAACCCGCACGCCACCGCCGCCCATCTCGATATGGCCGAAGAGCTGCTTGCCGCGGTGGGGCAGGTGGTCCGCCTCGACAGCGAAGACCAGATGGACGCGGTTACAGGCGTCTCGGGCTCGGGCCCCGCCTATGTCTTTCACATGATCGAATGTCTGGCCAAAGCGGGCGAGGCCCAGGGCCTTTCTCCCGATCTGGCCATGCAGCTTGCCCAGGCCACCGTGGCGGGCGCCGGCGCGTTGGCCGAGGCGGCCGAGGAAACACCGGCCGAACTGCGGGTCAACGTCACCAGCCCGAACGGCACCACCCAGGCGGGGCTGGAGGTGCTGATGGACGAACAGACCGGACTGCCGCCGCTGATGGCGAAAAC
>JAUIBJ010000704.1 GCA_030428025.1 Alphaproteobacteria bacterium | reverse complement strand
CAGTCGAGCGAGAGCCGGCTTTGCGGCACTTTCCTGAACGGAAGCGCGGTGGCATCCGCTTGGGCGGGTCCGGGCGTGTCGGCCTGGATGATGCGGGGGAAGACCACCCCGAAGGCGGCGGTGAAGTGGTTCTTGGCCTTGGCGAGCATCAGCGGCACAGAATCCACCTCGATGCCATGCAGCAGGAAGTAGTTACGGTCGTTGGGCGTCACGCAAAGCGAGGAGACAATGATTTCCATCGGCCCGCAGGAGAAGACCGCCGTATCTCCGAGCGCCATGCGCTGGCCCTTGAACATTGGTCCCGCGCTGGTGAAGCGGCCGTCGGTAAGGCGCTCGACGGTCAGCGAGACCGGGATCGGGGCGCCGAAGTCGGTCGTGTGGCGTGCACCGAGGGTGGCCTCGATCACGGCGCCCGGGCCTTCCGCCTTGGCCCTGGCGACTAGTTCCGGGTCGTGGAAGAAGGCGAAAACGGTGCCCTCCGGCAGAGTATCACGCGCCGCCATCGCGGCGGCAAGGAGGCCCGGCGTGTCCGCCCCGCCGCCCGAGAGCGGGTTGTCCGAAGGCTCCACAATGGCGGTCGGACCATCCTCCCAAGGGCGGCGAGCGATGATCTGTGCGGCGGTCTCCAGCACCGGGCGGAAGCGTTCGCGGCGGGCGAACATCTCGTCGCAGACGTGTTGCGCCACCGCCTCCCCCGCGGCCACGTCGGAGCAGGTCACCAGCACCCCGGCGTCGGCGCCGGAAATGTCGGCATAGGCGAAGCTCGCGAAGGGATAGGCGCAGAGCACGCCTCGAGTATTGACCGCCCGGGCGATCTCCTCGATCTCGGTCATTGGCAGGCCGGGGGCAGTCCGCATGTTGTGGCTGGGGAAGATACGCCCGATCGTCCGTCGCACCACCTTGTGGCGGGCGCCGGTGGTGATCATCGCCGCCAGCAGGTCGAGTGCCGAGGCGGCCGCGACCTCCATATCGACATGCGGATAGGTCCTGTAGATCGTCGCCGCATTGATCGCCCCCGCAAGCGCTTCGGTCGGACAGGCATGGAGGTCGAATGAGGCGGTGATGGCCTTCTCCGGGTGCTTCGCCCGCATCGCGACGCAAAGCTTCTCCTCGGGAGCGAGATCCTTTGTCCCGATGGCCGCACCGTGCAACGAGAGATAGATGCCATCGGCCTCGGCAAAGACCGGGTCGGCGAGCACCTCCTCGGTCCAGGCGTCGATGACGGCCTGCTCGACCGGCCCGCCCGGCTCGACCGCGGCGCAGCGCGAGAACAGGATCTCGGCACCGCGCGCCTCGGCCCAGTCGATGGCGCTTCCTGGTTCGGTCGCGGTGCCGCGGAGCGCCGCGAAGACCTCCTCGCCGCGCAGCCATTCGCGGGCCTCGAACTCGGCGAACCCGGTGGTGGTCGGTGCGAAAGAGTTACCTTCGTGCCAAAAACGGGCGACCGCGATTTTCATGGGCTTCCTGTGAAACAAGTGATTTTCTAGAGTAAGTTATTGAAACATGTGTTTTGCAAGTGTTTCATTTGGGCCAATTCTGAAACCTCCGCAGAACGATCTTCGATTGTGAAGTTGAGTGTGTACACGCAAGTTCGAATGCAACTTCGGTCTGCAGGTGCGGCCAGTCGATGAACTCCGACCCGTGATCGAAGGGGACCGAGCGGCGGCGGTCATCGCGTCTTTCCATTCCTGTGGCGGGTGACGAACTCGCCCATGTGCCCGGCCCGGCACTGGTGAACAGCACGTCGATGTGCCCCTTTTTGCGGCGCACGGTCTCGAACAGCCGATTGGGATCGGCGAGGTCTACGATGTCGCCCTGCGCACCGGTTTTCCCCTCCCCGATGTCCTGTATCGCCTGGTCGACCACATCCGGGCGGCCGTCCGGTGACAAACATATGGGCCCCTTTGTCGAAGACCGGATGACGTGGCGATTCGGATCGGAAACCTGCCGGATTCGAACCTGAAATTCCGCCAGATCGGTAGGAGCGACGTCGTCTCCAGCCCGAACTATCGCGAACGTCGTGGCACACCGATGTCGCTGGTTGATCTCGAATATAACGACTGCCTGCCCGTCATATTCCAGGGCAACTCCAAAATCTGGAAGTTCGAGCGCGCTGACCGCCCGGTCGAAATCACCGCTACCGCAGCTCTCGCCGAGTGGCATCGGCTTTGTTCCGGGCGGATTCGCGCCGTTTGTGGGAAACCGAGACGAGTTCGAAACCGTCTGACAGCTCCCTCGCTACGTCATGGCGGGTCTTGTTGTCCGGGAGGGAAGGAGAGGGGGCGGCCTGAGCGCCGCCCCCGTTTCATGGGTCACGCCTGCTGCGCGGGCGTGTCGTCATCGATGAAATCGGGCTCGTCGGGCACAATGATCCGGTGCTCGAGGTCCTCTTTCGGCGCCAGCGCCGGGTAGATGTAGAGGAACGCGCCGATGATCAGATAGCCGATGGTGATTCCGTCGAGCTGCGGCATCTGCAGGGTGAAGGA
>JAUIBJ010000703.1 GCA_030428025.1 Alphaproteobacteria bacterium | reverse complement strand
ATCACCGTCTCCTCGATCCTGTCCACGAAACCCGGTTCGCGACTCATCTGTCCCCTCCTCCCGCAAGCGTCTTGCGAAACGGGCGGGCCACGTCGTTGCAGGGCCCGCCCGGAAGGTGCGCCGAGGCGCACCCTACGCGCCTTACATGCTGGCGTTGATATCCTGGGCCGCGTCGATGTTTTCCTGACCCACGTCATCCTTGAACTGGTCCCAGACAGGCTTCATCGCCTCGACCCACTTGGCGCGCTGATCGGCGTCAAGCTGGCGCACGGTGCCGCCGGCGTCGATGATCGCCTGCTTGGCGGCCTCGTTCACCTCGGTCGATTCCTTGTTCCGGGTCTCGGTGACCTCCGACAGGATGGTCAGGAACTGGTCGCGCACTTCCGGCTCGAGGCTGTCGAGCCAGTCGACGCTGGTCACCACCAGATAGTCGATGATGCCGTGATTGGTTTCGGTCACGCCATCCTGAACCTCGAAGAACTTCTTGCCGTAGATGTTCGACCAGGTGTTTTCCTGCCCGTCGACCACGCCCTGCTGCAACGCGCCGTAGACCTCAGAGAAGGCCATTTTCTGCGGGCTGCCGCCGATGGCTTCCATCTGCGCCACCAGCACGTCCGACGACTGCACGCGGAACTTCAGCCCGTTGGCGTCGCTGGGCTCGATCAGTGGCACGTTGGCCGACATCTGCTTCATGCCGTTATGCCAGTAGGCCAGCCCCTGCAGGCCACGGCGCTGCATGCTGTCCAGCAGGCCCTGACCGGCGTCGGAGGCCTGGAAGGCCTCGACCGCGTTGATGTCCTTGAACATGAAGGGCAGGTCGAAGATGCGGAACTTCTTGGTGAATTTCTCGAATTTCGACAGCGACGGCGCGGCCAGCTGCACGTCGCCCTGCAGCATTGCCTCCAGCACCTTGTTGTCGTTGTAAAGCGTGGAGTTCGGGAAGACCTCCATGCACATGGTCCCGTCCATCTCCTCGTTCACGCGCTTTTCCAGCAGCGAGGCGGCGATACCCTTGGGGTGCTTGTCGGTATTGGTGACGTGGCTGAACTTGACGACGATCTCGCCATCGTCGCAGGCTGCGCTGACGGCGGTGGCCGAAACGCTCAGTGCCAGGGCGGTGGCGGTGGCGGTCAGGATTCTCATGCGTGTCTCCTCCCATTCTTGAGACGTGAAAAATCGGCGCCCGGCGGGCGCGATGGGGGAAGTGTCGGCAATGGCGCCGCGCCGCTCAAGGCTTTGTTGCGCCAGGCCGGAGTGATCCGGTTTCCGGTTTGAAATCAAACGATTGGCGGGAAAGCGAGCAGAACCATCCCCGGCCCGCCCGAATTTTGTGCGGAATCCCACACAGGAAACCGGGGGCCCTGTGCGGAAAACCGCACAAAACGGACATCCCGCGTCAACGCCGGAATGGCCCGTTTCTTGTGCCGAATTTTTCTTTTTCGTGAAGATCTGGTACGCTGCCAGAGCAAGGGGGGCATGTGATGGACACCGTTTTCGGCTGGAAGGTCGACCATCAGATCCGGTCTTCGGACGGGCTGAGAAAAATCGTGCCGTCGCCCTCGCATTGGGTATCCGGAAAGGTGACCGACCGGATAGACCCGCTCGCGGAGCGGTTTATCGCGGCGGCGTCGCTGGCCTTTATCTCGTCATGCCGTTCCGACGGCATTCTGGACATGACCCCCCGTGGCGACCCGGCCGGTTTCGTTCATGTTCTGGAAGACAGGCTTCTGGCCATCCCGGATCGGCCGGGCAACAAGCGGATGGATACGTTCGAGAACCTGTTTTCCAACCCGAATGTCGGTCTCATCTTCATCATTCCCGGGCATCGCGACACCCTGCGGGTGAGCGGCAAGGGCGCCATCGTGCAGGATGCAGAGCTCGGCCAAAGGCTGGCCGTGAACGGCCGGCCGGCACAACTCGTGCTTCTGGTCCGGGTGGAACGGGTTCTCTGCCATTGCTCCAAGGCTTTCATTCGCGGCAAGGTCTGGGAGGCCGAGGATTGGAACGACGGCTCCGACGTGCCCAGCCTTGCGGAAATGATGGTGGCGCACGGTGCGATGACGGAACCGCTGGAAGAGGTCGAAGCGGGTGTCGCGGAAGACCGGGAAACCCGCCTTTATTGACCAAGGGGTAAAAGGCAGGGCGGGTCAGGTGCTGGCGTTGCATCCGCCGGCCGCCTATCCCCGCCGGTAATCCTCGGGCCGGATCCCGTAGCGTGCCAGCTTGTCGTAGAAGGTCTTGCGCGGCAGTTTCAGCGCCTTCGCGGCCTCCGAGGCGCGCCCGTTCTGCCGCCCCAGCGCGGCGATTAGAAGGGCGCGCTCCACCCGCGCCATCTGTTCGGCAAGCCCCAGTTCCGCCGCCTCGGTCACCTCTTCGGGCATGCCGAGGACGAAACGCATCGCCGCCGACATCAGCGAGCGGGCATTGCCGGGCCAGTCCTGTGCCATCAGCCGGGCCATCTGGTCCGGCGAGATTTCCGGCGCGGGC
>JAUIBJ010000036.1 GCA_030428025.1 Alphaproteobacteria bacterium | reverse complement strand
CCCATCAGCGTCAGGAATTCGCCGATGAACCCGCTGGTGCCCGGCAGGCCGACATTGGCCATGGTGAAGAGCATGAAGACAAGCGCATAGGCCGGCATCCGGTTCACCAGCCCGCCATAGGCGTCGATCTCGCGGGTGTGCATCCGATCATAGATCACGCCGACGATGAGGAAGAGCGCGCCGGAGATGAAGCCGTGGCTGATCATCTGGAAGATGGCGCCGTCGATCCCCTGCTGGTTGGCGGCGAAGATGCCCATGGTGACATAGCCCATGTGCGCCACCGAGGAATAGGCGATCAGCTTCTTCATGTCCTCCTGCGCCAGCGCCACCAGCGAGGTGTAGACGATGGCGATGGCCGACATCCACAGCACCAGGGGCGTCATCACCTCTGCCCCTACCGGGAACATCGGCAGGCTGAAGCGCAGGAAGCCGTAACCGCCCATCTTCAGCAGGATCGCCGCCAGAACGACCGAACCCGCGGTGGGCGCCTGCACGTGGGCATCCGGCAGCCAGGTATGCACCGGCCACATCGGCATCTTCACCGCGAAGCTGGCGAAGAAGGCGATGAACATCAGCGTCTGCATGCCGCCCACGATCTGGATGCCGAGAAGCGAGAAGCTCTCGAAGGCGAACTCGTGGCTCATCAGCATCGGGATGTCGGTGGTGCCGGCTTCCGAGAACATCGCCACCATCGCCACCAGCATCAGCACCGAGCCGAAGAAGGTGTAGAGGAAGAACTTGAAGGAGGCATAGATCCGCTCCTTCCCGCCCCAGATGCCGATGATCAGGAACATCGGGATAAGCCCGCCCTCGAAGAAGAGGTAGAATAGCACCAGATCGAGCGCCATGAACACGCCCAGCATCAGCGTCTCGAGGATCAGGAAGGCGATCATGTACTCTTTGACCCGCTTGGTCACGTTCCAGGACGCGGCGATGGTCAGCGGCATGATGAAGGTGGTCAGCATGACGAAAAGCACGCTGATCCCGTCGACGCCCATCTTGTATTTCAGGCCCAGCAGCCAGTCGCGCTCTTCCACGAACTGAAAGCCCGTGTCGTTGGGGTCGAAGCCCGCGAGGATGAAGAGCGAGACGATGAAGGTCAGCGTGGTGGCGATCATCGCCACCCATTTGGCGTTGCGCTGCGCCGCCTCATCGTCCCCGCGCAGGAAGATCGCCAGAATAGCCGCGGCGATGGCGGGGATGAAGGTGGTGATGGAAAGCAGGTTGTCCATTATTCAGCCCCTCCGCCGATCGTCATCCAGGTGACGAGAACCGCGATACCCAGCACCATGGCGAAGGCATAGGTGAAGATGTAGCCGGATTGCGCCCGCCCCGCGAGCCGGGTGAAGAAGGGCACCACGCCCATGGCCACGCCGTTGAGGAAGCCGTCGATCACGCCAAGATCGCCACCGCGCCACAGGAACCGCGCCAGCCGCTTGGCGGGGTTGACGATGACGAAGTCATAGATCTCGTCCACATACCATTTGTTGAGCAGGAAAAGGTAGAGCGGTCGCTGGTTTTCCGCCAGCGCGCGCGGCATGGCCGGGTTCAGCACATAGAACCAGAAGGCCACCGCAAAGCCAAGAAGCATCGCCACGAAGGGACTGACCTTGACCCAGGTCGGGGCATGGTGGGCGTCGTCCATTACATGATTGTCGGGCGACATGAAGATCGCGCCCTGCGGCGGCAGCCCCGCGGCGGCATGGTCTGTGCCGTGGCCGTCGGTGGGCTCAGTCACCGCTTCGGCCGCATCTTCCGCGTGACCCTCGGCCAGAGCCTCGACCGCCTCGCCCACACCCTCGCCATGGGTGTCGGTCCCCTCGTCGGCGGCCACTTCGTGATGGGGGATGCCGAAGAACTTGTTCACGCGGGCATGTTCGCCGAAAAAGCTGCCATACCAGACCATGCCCGCAAAGATCGCCCCGAGCGCCAGCACGCCCAGCGGCACCAGCATCACCATCGGGCTTTCATGGGCGTGTTCGTGGGTGTGCTTGTCGCCCCGCGGCTCGCCGAAGAAGGTCAGGAACATCAGCCGCCAGCTGTAGAAGCTGGTGAACATCGCGGCGATCACCAGCGCCCAGAAGGCGAAGCCCCCCGCCGTGCCGGCAAAGGCGCTTTCGATGATCGCGTCCTTCGACAGGAACCCGGCAAAACCGATATGGGTCAGCGGAATGCCCACCCCGGTGATCGCCAGCGTGCCGATCATCATCGCCCAGAACGTATAGGGTATCTTCGCGCGCAGGCCGCCGTAATTACGCATGTCCTGCTCGTGATGCATCCCGTGGATGACAGAGCCGGCGCCGAGGAACAGCATCGCCTTGAAGAAGGCATGGGTCAGCAGGTGGAACATCGCCACGGAATAGACGCCCACGCCGGCGGCCACGAACATGTAACCCAGCTGCGAGCAGGTCGAATAGGCGATCACGCGCTTGATGTCGTTCTGCACCAGCCCCACCGTGGCCGCGAAGAAGGCGGTGATGGCGCCGATATAGACGACGAACATCTTCGCCTCGGGCGCATATTCGAAAACCGGCGACATCCGGCAGACCAGGAACACGCCGGCCGTGACCATGGTGGCGGCGTGGATGAGCGCCGAAACCGGCGTCGGGCCTTCCATCGCGTCGGGCAGCCAAGTGTGCAGGATGAACTGGGCCGATTTGCCCATCGCACCGATGAAGAGCAGCACCGCGATCAGGTTGGCGGCGTTCCACTCGCCCCAGAGGAAGGTCAGCTGCGTCTCGGCCAGCTCCGGCGCGGCGGCGAAGACATCGTCAAAGCGGATCGAGTCGGTCAGATAGAACAGCGCGAAGATGCCGAGCGCGAAGCCGAAATCACCCACCCTGTTGACCACGAAAGCCTTGATCGCGGCGGCATTGGCGGACGGCTTGCGGAAATAGAAGCCGATCAGCAGGTAGGAGGCAAGGCCCACCCCCTCCCAGCCGAAGAACATCTGCGCCAGGTTGTCGGCCGTCACCAGCATCAGCATGGCGAAGGTGAAGAACGAGAGATAGGCGAAGAAGCGCGGGCGGTAGCTTTCCTTCTCGTCGTCGAAATTGGCGTCATGGGCCATGTAGCCCATGGAATAGAGGTGAACGAGCGCCGAGACGGTCGTCACCACGATCAGCATGATCGCGGTCAGCCGGTCCAGCCGGATCGCCCAGGCGGTATCGAGAGACCCCGAGCGGATCCAGTCCAGCACATGGATGTAATGGGTCTGCCCGTCATGGCCCAGAAAGACGATCCAGCTCAGGAGGCAGGCCAGGAACAGAAGGCCCGTGGTCAGCCATTGCGCCGCCGCGTCGCCGATGATGCGCCAGCCGAAGCCCGCGATGATGGCGCCCACGAGGGGGGCGAAGAGGATGATGGTTTCCATGGCCCTACCCCTTCATCACGTTGATGTCTTCCACCGCGATGGTGCCGCGGTTGCGGAAGAAGCAGACCAGGATGGCAAGCCCGATGGCGGCCTCGGCCGCGGCCACGGTCAGCACGAAGAGGGTGAAGACCTGTCCAACCATGTCCCCCAGATGGGCGGAAAAGGCGACGAGGTTGATGTTGACCGACAGAAGCATCAGTTCGATCGACATCAGCAGGATGATCACGTTCTTGCGGTTCAGGAACAACCCGAAGATGCCGATGACGAACAAGGCCGCCGCCACGGAAAGGTAGTGTTCAAGTCCTATCATGTCGTCCCTCGGTTCTCATTCTTGACGGGCCCCGGTTGGTCTTATTTGGGCCACAGGCCGGGAAAGAAATCCCGGCAGGCACAGGTTTCCTCGGTCTCGCGCAGGCTCAGGATGCGCACGCCCGGGGAATTTCCGTAAAGCGCGTGCACCGCTTTCATGATGTCGCTCATGGTGAATGGCTGGTCGTTCTGCGCCTTGTGGCGAAGGAACTCCGTTGCCAGCAGCGTCTTGCCGAAGGTCTCGTCGAAGTCGCTGACCGCCACGAACCGCCCGGTTCGGCATTCGGTGATCCGGAAGCCGTGGAAATCGTTCAGTTCGGGCAGCGGCCCATCGGCGCCACCGACCACCCCGTCGGGCGAATCCAGATTGCCGTAATACTCGTAGACGAAGCCATCGACCGGACCGAACATTGCCGCGTTGTCCACGAGCATCCCGCCTTCCTCCCCGGAGCACGGCATCGCCGGTGTCAGTGCCTGGCCTCCTCCGGCCGAAAGACCCAGAAGCACCGCAGCGCAGGAGGCCATGAGCCGAATGCGTCTCATAGACCCTGTCCCGGCTTCACGTCCTTCAGTTCCATCGCCTTGGCCGGGTCGCGATACATCTGCGCCAGGATGTCCTGCCGCTTGATATGCTGGCGGTGGCGCAGGGTCAGCACGATGGCCCCGATCATCGCCACCAGCAGGATGAGCCCCGAGAGCTGGAACAGAAGGAAATACTTGTCGTAAAGGATGAGCCCCAGCGCGGCCGTGTTCTCGACCCCTTCGGGCATAGGCGCAGCAAGGGCGGCCTCGGCCCCCTCGGCCAGTTGCCAGTTACCGAAGGCCAGACCGAACTGCATCAGCAGGATCACCCCGATCAACAGCGCCAGCGGCATGTATTTCGCCATCTCCGCCTTCAGTTCGGCGAAATCCACGTCGAGCATCATCACCACGAAAAGGAAGAGCACCGCCACCGCGCCCACATAGACGATGAGCAGAAGCATGGCGAGGAACTCGGCCCCCAGAAGGACGAAGAAACCCGCCGAGGAGATGAAGGCGAGGATCAGCCAGAGCACCGAATGTACCGGGTTGCGGCTGATCACCGTGAACAGCCCGCCGACAAGCGCCGATACGGCGAAAAGATAGAAGGAAAGCGCGGCAATGGTCATTTGGAATCATCCCCTTCCTTGTCCTCGTCCAGAACCTCGCGGGCGAATTCCATCGCCCGGGTCATGGACGGGATGCCGGCGAACATCGACATCTGGGCGATCGTCTCGGCGATCTCGTCCTTGGTCGCCCCCGCTTCCAGCGCGTGGCGCACGGTCATCCGGATCTGCGTGTCGCTCTGCGCGCCCAGCATGGTCAGCCCCGCCAATGTCAGCAGCAGGCGCGTCTTGGCATCGAGCCCCTCCTTGTTCAACCCCCTGCCGAAGGACATTTCCATGAATTCCTTCGGCATGGTCGGCCAAAGCTGTTCGAACCCCTTGGGCGAGAACGACTCCAGCGCCGGGTTGAAGGCCTTCGCCATCTCCTGCGCCTGGGCCATCATGGCCTCGAAGGGGTTCTTGTACTCGGTCATTCGCTTTCCAACGCGTTCAGGCGCTCTTCAACATACTGATAGTTCATCTCAAGACCACTGGCAGTTGCCGATGCGCTCGAAGCGTCATCTTCAACTTCCGATAGTTTACTTTCGATGTAAGTGACTCTTTCTCGAAGCTCATCGAATGCTTTCCATAGATGATCTATGCTTTTCTGGAGTTCGGCAGCAGTGGGCATCTCAGTTCCTCACCTATAGGGCGCGTCCAGTTCCAGGTTGCGGGCGATTTCTGCTTCCCAGCGGTCGCCATTGGCCAGAAGCTTGGCCTTGTCGTAGAACAGCTCCTCGCGGGTCTCGGTGGAGAACTCGAAATTCGGGCCCTCGACGATGGCATCGACCGGGCAGGCCTCCTGACAGAAGCCGCAATAGATGCATTTGGTCATGTCGATGTCATAGCGCGTCGTGCGGCGGCTGCCGTCGTCGCGCGGCTCGGCGTCGATGGTGATCGCCTGCGCCGGGCATATCGCCTCGCAGAGCTTGCAGGCGATGCAGCGCTCCTCGCCGTTGGGATAGCGGCGCAGCGCATGCTCCCCCCGGAACCGGGGCGAGAGCGGGCCCTTCTCATGGGGATAGTTCACCGTGGCCTTGGGCGCGAAGAAATATTTCAGCCCCAGCCCGAAGCCCTTGAACACGTCCTTGAGCAGGAAGTAGCCGGCCGCGCGGCCATAATCGATCTGCGTCATGTCTCAGCCTCCCACGGCCCAGCGGGCCCAGAAGCCGCCGAGCACCTCGAATTTCGCCAGGAACGACACCACCACGACCCAGGCGATCGACAGAGGCAGGAAAACCTTCCAGCCGATCCGCATCAACTGGTCATAGCGATAGCGCGGCGTGATCGCCTTCACCATGGCGAAGATGAAGAAGAAGAACGTCATCTTGGCGATCATCCACAGCACCCCGTCGGGCAGGCCCGGAATGGGCGACAGCCACCCGCCGAAGAACAAGAGTGACGTCAGCGCGCACATCAGGAAGATGGCGATATATTCGCCGGCCATGAACAGCAGGAAGGGCGTGGCGGAATACTCCACCTGATAGCCCGCCACCAGTTCCGATTCCGCCTCGGGCAAGTCGAAGGGCGGGCGATTTGTCTCGGCCAGCGCCGAGATGAAGAAAAGGAACACCATCGGCAGATGCGGCAGCCAGTACCAGCCGAAAAAGCCGTAGGCCGTGTCCTGCGCCGCAACGATCTGGCCGAAATTCATCGAGCCGGTGGAGATGATGACTCCGACGATGATCAGCCCGATCGACACCTCGTAGGAGATCATCTGCGCGGCCGATCGCAGCGAGCCAAGGAAGGGGTATTTCGAGTTCGACGCCCAGCCGCCCATGATCACGCCGTAAACCTCGAGCGAGGAGACGGCGAAAACGAACAGGATTGCCACGTTGATATCCGAAAGCACCCAGCCCTCGTTGAGCGGGATCACCGCCCAAGCGAGGATCGCCAGCACGAAACTGGCCATCGGCGCCATCATGAACACCGCCCGGTCGGCACCGGCGGGCACGACCACCTCCTTCAGCACGTATTTCAGCGCATCCGCAACCGATTGCAGGATCCCGAATGTGCCCACGACGTTGGGGCCCCGGCGCATCTGCACCGCCGCCCAGATCTTGCGGTCGCCATAGACAAGGAACAGCAGGCTGATCATCACGAAGCCGACAATGGCCAGGCATTGCGCCACGATCAGCACCGCGATCCCCAGCGGGGTAGTCAAGAAATCTGCCATCGGTCCCTCACACCATCGGTATTCCGTTTTCCGCGCAATCGGCGGCGACGACTTCGGCGTCGATCTTCTTCACCCCGTCGGGCAGCGCCGGCGAGATCGTATAAACCGCATCGCCGCGCCAGATGCCACCCTCTTCCACAACTTTCGTGCGGACATGCCGCGCAAATCCGAAGCCGCGGATCAGGGTATACTGCGCGGCGGCGCATTCGGCGTAGCGGTCCACATCGGTCGAGTTGCGCGCGCCGGTCATCGCCACCCGGAAACTCACCAGATCGCCATCCAGAAGATGGGTCTCGATCCCGCGGTAATCGGGGCGGAACTGGCTGGCGGCCTCGGCCCCCGGCGCCGCACAGCCCGACACGCCCGTCGCCAGCGACAGGGCCAGCGGCGATATGAGCGCCGCGCGCCGCATCACTCGGCGGCCACCGCTTCCGTCCGGCGGGCGCGGGCATTGGCCGACAGTTCGGCCATCAGCGCACTGGCCCGCGCGATCGGGTTGGTCAGGTAGAAATCCGACAGCGCCCCCTGGATATGGCCGGCCTGAAGCTCGACCTTCTCGACCGGGGTCCAGCCGTTGTCGGGCACCTCGTCGATCCGCGCCAGATGCGGCACCGCCTCGACCAGCGCCCGGCGTAGCTGCGTCAGGCTGTCGAAGGGCAGCACGCTGCCCATCTCCCCCGATAGCGCCCGCAGGATCGCCCAGTTCTCCTTGGCCTCGCCCGGCGGGTGACCGGCGCGCAGGGCCAGCTGCGGGCGGCCCTCGGTATTGACGAACAACCCCTGCTCCTCGGTATAGGCCGCGCCGGGCAGGATCACGTCGGCGCGGTGCGCGCCCCGGTCGCCATGGCTGCCCTGATAGATCACGAAGGGCCCGCCCGCATCGTCGCGGCCGATCTCTATCTCGTCGGCACCGAGATTGTAGACCACATCGGCCCCCTCCAGCGCGGCGGCCATGCCGCCCTCGGTCGTGCAGCCGGCATCCATTGCGCCCACGCGCCCCGCGGCGGTGTGCAGCACCAGCATCCGTCCACCCAGCTTTTCGGTCAGTTCCATCGCCTGGCTCAGAACTGCAGGCCCGTTCTGGCCGCGCAGCCCGCCCTGGCCCACGATCACAATGGCGCCTTCGGTGGGCTCGGCCTGGCCGACGATCCGCGCGAGGAACCGGTTGCGCCCGCCCAGTTGCTCGGCCTCATAGGTCAGCTCCGCCGGCTGCCCCACATGCGTCACCGACGCGCCCTTGAGCCACGCCTTGCGGATACGCGCGTTGAGTACCGGCGCCTCGACCGACGGGTCGGTGCCGATCAGATAGATGGCGCGCGCAGTGTCGATCTCCTCGATCCTGGCATTGCCCACATAGGCCGAGCGGTTGCCCTCGGGCAGATGCGCGCCATCGGTGCGGCATTCCACCTGACCGCCCGCGCCTTCAACCAGCTGTTTCAGGGCAAAACCGGCCTCGACCGGGGCCAGATCCCCCACCAGACCGGCAAGCTTTCCGGCCCCCTTGATCGCCTCGGCCGCCCGGGCCAGCGCCTCGGGCCAGGTGACAGGCGTCAGCTTGCCGTCCACCCGGACATAGGGGCGGTCCAGACGCTGGCGGCGCAGCCCGTCCCAGACGAAGCGGGTCTTGTCGGAAATCCATTCCTCGTTCACGCCGTCATGGTTGCGCGGCAGGATGCGCATGACCTCGCGGCCCTTGGTATCGACCCTGATGCTGGAGCCGAGCGCGTCCATCACGTCGATCGTCTCGGTCTTGGTCAGTTCCCACGGCCGGGCGGTGAAGGCATAAGGTTTCGAGACCAGCGCCCCCACGGGGCAGAGGTCGATGATGTTGCCCTGCAGGTTCGAATCCAGCGTCTCGCCCAGATAGGATGTGATCTCGGCATCCTCGCCCCGGCCGGTCTGGCCCATCTGGGTGATGCCCGCCACTTCGGTGGTGAAGCGCACACAGCGCGTGCAGGAAATGCAGCGCGTCATGTGGGTTTCCACGAGCGGCCCGAGATCCAGGTCGTCCACGGCGCGCTTGGGTTCGCGGTAGCGGCTGAAGTCCACCCCGTAAGCCATTGCCTGATCTTGCAAATCGCATTCCCCGCCCTGATCGCAGATGGGGCAGTCGAGCGGGTGGTTGATGAGCAGGAACTCCATCACCCCCTCGCGCGCCTTCTTGACCATGGGCGAGTTGGTCTTGACCACCGGTGGCTGACCTTCGGGTCCGGGGCGCAGGTCGCGCACCTGCATCGCGCAGGAGGCGGCGGGTTTGGGCGGCCCGCCCACCACCTCGACCAGGCACATCCGGCAGTTGCCGGCGATCGAAAGCCGTTCGTGATAGCAGAAGCGCGGAATCTCGATGCCCGCCTGCTCGCAAGCCTGGATCAGGGTCATCGCCCCGTCGACTTCGATCTCGTTGTCGTCGATGATGATTTTGCGCAGGTCAGACATCTGTTCTCACTTTGCTTTCAGTAAATGGCCGATCAGGCTTTTCTGCGCGATCTCGGTCCGGCCGAGCGCGCACAGGCTCTGCGGGTCGAGATCGCTGGCGCCCTTCGATTCGAAATAGGCGTTGCGGCGGGCCCGGACCTTGGCCTTTTCGGTGTCGTCGTTGATATAGGCATCCACTTCCGCGCGGCTGTAGCCACGACCCTCGGCGATCGCCCGCAGGTCGTTGGCAAAGCCCTGGGCACGGAAGAGCCGCCCGCCGATGGCATCGCAGGAGCGGCGGATCTTGTCGGCCACGGCCAGAACCAGAAGCCCTTCGTTGATGTCGCGCTCATCGGAAAGGCCCGCACCGGCGCTGGCGCCGGCGGTTCCGGCGGTCAGGGACAGGGCGAGGGCAAAAACGGCAAGTCGTTTCATCGGTGATATCCTTTCACGGCAAGGGGGCGCGCCGTTGTGGCGGGCCCATCTGCACGGCAGATGGGCAGCAGAGCCCGCGTTATGCAATAACACGCGCCCCACCCCATTGATATGACAGGAAAATTCACCAAAGCACGCAGGTCCCGCTAAGGGCCAGCCGGCCACCGGAATATCCCAGGGCGGATTGCGGCGTATCCGGCCCCACGATCCAGCGGATCTCGGAGGTGCCATAATTCTTCAGGCAATACTGCTTGCCTCCATAGCGCCCGGCCTCGCGCGCGCCGGCCAGGCCCTGATCCGCCCGGCGAACGGACACGGTGAAAGTCTTGCGGTCGGCCTTGTCGCTCGCGCGGGCCTTGATCGGATAGTATTTTCCGTCGAAATAC
The DNA here is from genome assembly GCA_030428025.1 of Alphaproteobacteria bacterium. GTDB lineage: Bacteria > Pseudomonadota > Alphaproteobacteria > Rhodobacterales > Rhodobacteraceae > Roseovarius. Next base: position 2,401 of record JAUIBJ010000036.1, on the reverse strand, counting down.
ATCCTCTCCTCCTTCTTGGTGCAGCCCGCCGCGGCCAGCGCGCCGGCCAGAAGGAGGAAGGAAACCGCGCGCCGGGCGCGGGCGAGAGGGATGAGTCTGTCAGCCACTGAAAAGCACCGCCTTGAATGCAAGAAATGCCAGGCAGAGGCACATCAGCACCCCCGCGACATAGGTTATGGACCGCAGGCCCGCGTCCGGCCTGCCATAGCCACCGATGTGAATGGCGGCCAGTACAACCCGCAGCACGAAGAAAAGCGACGCGAAGAGGTTTACCCAGAACGGCGCCGCCCCCGCGAGAATCGCCGCCACCGTTACTGCCACGAAGGCGCCGAAAGATTCGGTGAGGTTGGAATACGCCCGGTGCCAGCGATAGCAGGGATCGGCGTAATCCGCCGGCGGCTGCGCCCCGGGGGCGAGGCCCGCGGCGGTCTTGCGCAGGGCCGACAGCGGGCTCAGCACGAACTGGACCACAGCCAGCCCGGCCAGCGCCACCAGCGCGTGCCCGTATTGTGCAAATGCCTCCATCGCGCGCGTCCTTCGTCAATTCCCCTTGGAACACAGAACCTCGTAGCGCCCTGCCCCCTCGCTGGCGCCGACCATCAGCGACACCAGCACCTGCCGGCCCTGACAGGCGGCGCGTTCGGCGAAGGGCACGTATTCGCGCAGATCGCCCGCCCCGATCGGCTGGCCGTCGAGCCGGCGCAAGGTCACATAGACCTGCTCGCCCTGGATGGCGCCGCCTTCCTTGTTGGTCATCGACACGTTTCGCCGCGCCAGATCCAGCTCCAGCGTTTCCGAGCGAAGCGTCTCCGCCCCCGCCGTTGCCGGCATCAGCGCCATCGCCACGATTGCTGCCCAGTATTTCATTCCGCCGCCTTTCCCTTGTCGCCGTGGTTTGCCCACGGGTTTGCCTCTGTTCCTGCGGGCGCTGTCCGGGGCCCGCGCGGTCGCCCCGTGGTCGCGCAAACCGGCCCGTCTTTCAAGCGCTTCCTCGCGCGGGCGGGCCATGCCCCCCCGGCAAGACGATATGCCCCCGCGCCCCGCATCGCCGCGCCTAGCCCACCCGCGAATGGGCGGGCGGGATATTCGCGGCCTTCTCAAGCACAACGATGGAATCGTGCACATGCAGGCCCGAAATCGCGCCCTCCAGTTCCGGCCGGTGCAGCCCCTTGTGATGATAGCGCTCGTGCATGTCGTCGATGATCTGCCGCACGCTGTTGAAGAAGTTGCGCGGCTCGTCGAAACCGCCCTCGAACCCGGCCCAATAGGCGGCGTGCAGGTCCTCGATCATATAGGTGCCGCCCTCCGACAGCTTCGGGTAGAGCGCCCGGAGCGAGGCCTCGATATGGCTCATCTGGTGGCTGCCGTCATCCAGCACCACATCGACGCCGCCCATCTCCTCGACCACGCCGGCCAGAAACTCGGGGTCGTCCTGCGAGCCGATCCGCACCTGGCCGAACTTGCCGTCGAACTCGGCGCAGCTTTTCTTGATGTCGATGCCAAAAAGCACCGCGTCCTCGCCCAGAAAGCGCCGCCACATCTGCAGGCTGCCGCCCTTGGAGACGCCGATTTCGAGGAACTTCACCTTGGTGCCGCGATACTTGCCGAAATAGCGGTCGTAGATCGGGATGTAGTGGTGCCATTTATGCACCGTATAGTCGCGGTTGGTGGCATAGATCTCGGCCAGATCGCCGTCATAGTCGTATTTCTCGCGGATATCCGCGGCCACGTCGTCGCCGGTGAAAAGGTATTTCTTGATCATGCCGGCGTCTCCTCTCTGACCGTCTCCCGCCAGCCAAACACCTCGGCTCCCCCGCCTGACCGGTAGGCCTCAAGCCTTTCCCGCGCCTCTTCCAGCGTCGGCCGGTGCCCCCCGGGCACATACCACATCACGAAATGCGCCTGATCCATCGGCTCGAACCAGTCCCGCCGACGTTCGTAGAAACGCTTGTGGAGCGTGTTGAAAGCGAAATGGCGCAGATGCTCCACGCTCTCCCAGACCGTCAGGTTGACCACGATCCGGGGATCGCCGAACAGCGTCTCTTCCACCACGCCGCCCGGCTCCGTCTCGTATTTCCAGACGAAGCCCGGACTGCGTTCGGCGATACGGTTCAGGATATCGACGCCGCTCACGAAATCCGCGACTCTCGGATCGTCGAGATCGTAGGCGAGCCTGCCGATATTGAACTGCGCGAGCTGCCGCATCCTCAGATCACTCCGCCGCCACCGCGCTCACACGGCCGGTCTTCTGCGCCTTGATCCGGTCCTCGATCTCGTCGCGGAAATTGCGGATCAGCCCCTGGATAGGCCAGGCCGCCGCGTCGCCCAGGGCGCAGATCGTGTGCCCCTCCACCTGCTTGGTGACGTCGAAGAGCATGTCGATCTCCTCGATCTCGGCCTC
>JAUIBJ010000035.1 GCA_030428025.1 Alphaproteobacteria bacterium | reverse complement strand
CCGGGCCGATCCGGGCGGGGCTCAGATGCGCAAAGACGGGCAGCATGTCCAGCCCGTGATTGCGCGAGGGTGCCTCCTGCGCATAGGCGTCGATCACATGCCGCAGATCGGCCTCGCGCCCCAGCGCAATCAGCCGCCGCACCAGACGGCGCGGATAGGGCGCGGCAAAGGGCAGAACCCGGCGGGTCTGGTCGATCGGGTTGGCCGCGCGCAGCCAGTCCTCGATAAGCGCATAGGCCAGGAGCGGCGGCACCACGCCCTTGGCATCCTCCGAGGCGAGCTGGACGTTCAGATGCACCCCGAAGCCGAAGAACAGACCGCCGCCGCTGCCCAGCGCGCCGGCCTTCCGCAATGCCTCGCGCAGAGCGTCGAGCGTGATAAGCCCCTCGCGGTCGAGCGGTTCGGTCACGATCTCGACGGGGATCACCTCGCGCCCCAGCATCAGCGCGGCGTCGCGCAGGGCGGTCTTTTCGGCATGGCGCAGCGCGGTGTCGAGATAGACCTTGAGCGTGCCCAGCCGGCTGTCCTCGACCTGCCAGATCGCCTCGTCGATCTGCCGTGCCCGGCCGCCCGCGTGGCAAACACACAGATCGGCAATTGTTGCCTCGTCCAGCCCGCCCAATTCGATCTCGACGCCGGTCAGGCGCGGGTCGCCCGCCTCGGTCAGCGGCTGGGGCAGGGGCGCGAAACTGTCGTCGGGCGAAACCATACCGCCAATCTAGGCCGCGTCCTGCCGGACGCAAACGTAAAGCGGCGCTGGCGCCGTCCCGTCGGGTGGCGGTTAGGACTTCCCTCATCGCCGGATCCGGATTTCCGAATTGAACCGGTTTCCTCCTGATGCGTAGTCTTCCGTCGCAACTGGCTGCCCGATACGCTTGGGAATGGTCCTTCAACGCTGTCGCCTTCTGATTCGGGAGACGAATTCATGGTAGATGCAACCGACCGCGCCTTTGTGGGGAACCATCAATACGGCATGGGGTACGAACCCACCTATAGTGGCGCAAACAGCTTGTTCCGCAGGCAATATTCACGTGAACTCGATGATGCCGACATCGTCGCCTGGGGTGTGCCCTATGACCTGAGCGTCACCAACCGCCCCGGCTGCCGGTTCGGGCCGCGCGGCATTCGTGCCGCCTCGACCAATGTCGCCTGGGATGGCGGACCCTGGCACTGGGATTTCGATCCGTTCGAAAGGTTGCGGATGGTCGATTACGGCGACTGCAGTTTCGATCCCGGCTTTCCGACGGAAATCCCCGACGCGATTTACAGGGAGGCTAAAGGCATACTGGCCTCGGATGCATTCCTGCTGACCATGGGCGGGGACCATTCCATAACCGCCCCCATCCTGCGGGCGTTTGCCGACCTGCACGGTCCGGTCTCTCTGATCCAGATCGACGCCCATTCCGACACCTGGGAAGAGCACCCCAAGCGGTTCGATCACGGATCGATGTTCTATCACGCCGTTCAGGAGGGCATTGTCGATGCGGAGCGTTCGGTTCAGGCGGGGCTGCGAACCCACAACGCAAAAACGCACGGCTTTACCACGCTGACGGCCGAATTTGTCCATGAACAGGGGGTGGCGGCAACGGTGGCACGCATCAGGGAGGTCGTGGGCGACCGTCCGGCCTATCTGAGTTTCGACATCGACGCGCTGGACCCGGCCTTCGCCCCCGGTACCGGTACACCGGTCTGCGGGGGCCTGAGCACATGGCAGGCGATATCGCTGATCCGCAAACTGGGGAGCATAAACCTGATCGGGGCCGACGTCGTCGAGGTCTCGCCACCCTTCGACACGGCCGAGATCACCGCCCTGGCCGGCGCGACGCTGCTGCTGGAGATGACCTGCCTCGTCGCCTCGCAGCGATAGAGGGACGGCTCCGGACACCGACTCCGGTCACTCACAGTGCCCCCAGATAACCCACGTCGGATCCTTGGGGCCGGGCGAGCGCCTGCCGGGGGGCAGGCAGGCGCTCGCCCGGCGATGCCGCCGGGCGTGAAATTGGAGAGGAGAACGCAAAGTACGAGGTCGTTGGCTGTGTTTCGCTGAGGTTTCGAATCCCGGCATCCGGAAAGGTTCCGCGCCCTCGGCAAGAGCCGCTCAGCCCATCCCGGCCTCGGCCTCAATCTCGCGGCGGCTTTTCCGCGCCCGTTCGGTGGCCGATTTCAGCTGCCCGCAGGCGGCCATGATATCCTCGCCCCGGGGTGTGCGGATGGGGCTGGCATAGCCTGCCTTGTAGATGATGTCGGCAAAGCGCTCGATCCGCTCCCAGTCCGACCGCTGATGCGGCGCGCCGGGCCATTCGTTGAAGGGGATGAGGTTGATCTTGGCCGGAATGCCCCTGATCAGCTGAACCAGCCTCCGCGCATCCTCGTCGCTGTCGTTCACGTCCTTCAGCATAACGTATTCGAACGTGATGCGCTCGGAATTGCTGGCCTTCGGATAGGCCCGGAGCGCGTCGAGCAGCGTGGCAATGTTCCACTTTTTGTTGATCGGCACCAGCTTGTCGCGCACCTCGTCGGTGGTGGCGTGAAAGCTCACCGCCAGCATGCAGCCGATCTCTTCCGCCGTCTTGGCGATCTCCGGCACCACGCCCGAGGTCGACAGCGTGATCCGTCGGCGGGAAAGCGAAATGCCCTCTCCATCCATGGCGATCTTCATCGCGTCCCGCACGTTTTCGAAATTGTAGAGCGGCTCGCCCATCCCCATAAGCACGATGTTAGACAAAAGCCGCGGTTTCTCGCCCGCGCCTTCGCCGGGCTTGGGCCACTCGCCGAGGTCGTCGCGCGCCATCATGATCTGGCCCACGATCTCGCCCGCTGTCAGGTTGCGCACCAGTTTCTGCGTGCCGGTGTGGCAGAAGGAACAGGTCAGCGTACAGCCCACCTGGCTTGAAATGCAGAGCGTGCCGCGATCCGCCTCGGGAATATAGACCACCTCTACCTCGTGCCCCCCGGCGATGCGGACAAGGTATTTGCGCGTGCCGTCGGCGCTGACCTGCTTGCTCACCATTTCGGGGATCTCGATCACGAACTTTTCGGCCAGTTGGACACGATAGGCCTTGGAAAGGTTCGTCATCGCCTCGAAATCGCGCACGCCCCACCAATAGACCCATTGCCAGATCTGGTTCACCCGCATCTTCGCCTGTTTCTCGGGCGTGCCGTTTGCGATCAGCGCTGTGCGCAGGCCCTCGCGCGTCAGTCCGACGATATTGACCGGTCCCTGGGGCAGTTTCCGGGGGATGGTCAGAACATCCTGGGTGATCGGGGCGGTATCGGTCATCGTCTCGTGTGGTCCTCGGGGTCAGATGGGCTCCATATAGGATGTGCGGGGCGCGCGCAAAACGTTTTGGCGACAGGAATGGACAGGAACCGAGCACACCCGCGGTCTGCACCCGCGTTACCCGCTTCGGTCGGCGATCCCCTCGGGGCGCCCGAATCGCAAAGCGAATTGCCTAGGAAAGGTGAGAGGCTGGACAACGACCCAAGCGGGGCTCGTTACGGCTGCTTCCTTCCGGACCTGACCGGGTTGGCGAGGCGCTTGCCCGCGCCAACCTCTCGCCATGTTACATAGGGGTTACACGACGGATTCGCAAGCGGTGGAGAAAAGCGGCAGGCGCAGGCGAAGAAAACCTTCCGCCGTGGTGCCCAGATCGGTCACATCAAGCGCGTCGAACTCTTCGGGATGGTTTCGCAGGCCCGGACCGGTCTCGAACACCGCAGTCGCCCCCGGTACCGGCAGAAAGGTCCAGACCGGCACAGTCGGGAGCTCCTCGTGGCCGCCGTGGCGAAGGAAATCGGCCAGAACGTCGCGCACGGGCTGCCCGGCGGAATGAATCAGACGGTCCTCGGGAAGGGCCGGGTAGGGCCCGCCGCCGAAGGCACGGTAATTGTTCACCGCCATCACGAAGCGGTCCTCCGCCAAAACCGGCCTGCCGCGATAGCTGAGCCCCCGGATGCGCCCGCGCGGCATGGACGTTTCGGCGAAGGACGCGCCCGTACGGGGCGTGCCCTTGTCGTCGTAGAGCGCCGGACGGGTAAGGTCGATCTGATAGCTAAGCCCGGTCACGGTATCGGCCGCATGACCCGGAAAGCGCGCATCCCAGAGCGGCTGATCCTTTTGGCCCGGTCGGATCCGGCAGAAGCAGGAGACCGCGCGTTCCAGCCAGTCCGACAACTCTGCCCCGGTCAGCCACAGGGCGCAGAGCGTGTTGGGGAAGGGTTGCAGGTCCAGCGCGCTGCGCAGCGTCAGCGGCCCCGCCGGAATATCGGTATAGGCATCCGGCCCTGCCCGGCCCCCCGTCTGGAAGGGGGCCGTGGCCGAGATCACCGGCAGGCCGGAATGAGGTCCGTCGGCCAGCGCCTTCCGGATGGCTTCGCGCTGCGCCTCGGCCACCAGCTGCACCGGCAGGTCGCTGCGGATCTGCGACAGGTAGCTGTGGATCGGCTGCGCAGTCTGCCCCAGCGGCGCCCGCATCCGCGACAGGGTGGCATCATGCGCGCGTCGTACGCTCGCGGCGATGGCGGGGTCGGCCGGGATAGGGGGGCGGCCGTCTTCGGGCTTGACCGGCCGGGCTTCGGAGCTGTGGCCGGTGATCCGCCAGCCGCCCGCGTGGCGTGCGAGGCGCAGGTCGATGACCCCCAGGTGCGAGCCGCGAAACCCCGGCATTACCGCCGGGGTGCCGTGGAAGGTTCCGGATTCGTGATCGAGGCCCGTCCGGTCCTCCGCCGTGCCCCGCCGGGGAAACACCTCGTGACTGTGCCCGGCGACCAGCGCATCGACGCCAGGCAGCCGCGCCAGGGCGAGGGCGGCGTTTTCCATCTCCGCCCGCGCCGGCCCGGTTTCGATGCCGGTATGGGCCAGCAGAAGCACAAGATCGGCCCCCTGCGCACGCAGCATCGGCACCCGCGCGGCGGCGGTTTCGACCATGTCGCGCGCGGTGATCCTGCGATCGAGGTGAAACCTGTCCCAGGTCATGATCTGGGGCGGCAGAAGGCCCAGGATGCCAATGCGGAGCCGATATGCGGTGCCGTTTTCACCCGTCATCTGCCGGTCGATCAGCAGGGAGGGGGGCAAAAGCGTGCTGTCCTCGGAAACCGTCCCCCCTCGCCGGGTCAGGGCATTGGCGCAGAGAACGGGAAACATGGCCTGTTCGAGCGCGCCGCGCAGCGCGTCCAGCCCGAAATTGAATTCGTGGTTGCCAAGCGTGCCGGCATCATAGCCCAGCCGGTTCATGGCCGCGATCACCGGATGTCTCCCGGCATTGTCGGATGCCATATGCAGGTCGCTCAGCGGGGTACCCTGAAGAAAATCGCCATTGTCGACCAGCAGGCAGGCTCCCGGCGCCTCGGCCCGCGCCTTTGCCACAAGAGTGGCGGTGCGCGCCAGCCCGAAACAGCCGGCCTCCCGCCCCGCCGCATAGTCATAGGGAAGAATGGCGGCGTGCAGGTCGGAGGTGGCCAGAAGGCGCAGGTGATGTTCAGACGTGCCGGCGGGTTCGGCTTCTGTCAGGCTCCGGACGTCCTCATGACGGGTCATTCCTGGTCGCACTTCCACATTTCAAACCCAGCCCATCCCTGCATCGGTCGTCTTGTCGCAAGAGGCGCCATCCGCCGGTCCTGTGCCGATAAGCAACGTCCTGAAACTTTATGGAAACACCTATAAGTTGTAAATACGGCGAGCCGCTGCCCCGCGGTTCCGTGCTGGGGGTGTCGCATATCTGCCGCGCCGGGGGCAAAATGCGCGCCGCGGCTCGTCCCGGTCTGCGAGACGGCGCGCACACTCTTGCCGGGTGTGGCCGTTCGTGGCACCTCGGTCTCGAGGGAGGTGCCGCATGAAACACGCCGAAACTGTAACCTTCGGCGGTTCGGGCCTCGACCGGGCGGCCGAGCTGCGCGGCGACCCGGAGACGCTGAACCTGCAACTGGAACACGGCCGGGCAGAGGTCGTGCTGCTCTGGCGCGGCAAGCCGCTGGTGGCGGACCCGGCGCTCGACCGGCTGGTGCGGCTGCCGCCGGATCATCCGGTTCTGGCTCAGGCCGGTCTGCCCCCCATTCTGCTGGGCCGAGATGCCGACGGGCAACTGGTGCTGTCGCAGGACATCTCCGACTGGGTGCCGGAGGGGTTCGACCCCGCCCAGATCCATAGCTTCGTGGACCCCAGCGAACAGCGCCACCCCGACTTGCCACAGGGCAGCGTCTTTGCCGAACTGCGCCGGATCATGACCCGGCTCGACAGCCGCGATGCGGAATTGGCCGCCACTGCCAAGGCGGTCGCGGGCTGGCATGTCAGCCACCGCTTCTGCGCGCGCTGCGGGGCCGAAAGCCGTATGACGATGGCCGGATGGCAGCGCGCCTGCGATGCCTGCGGGGGTCAGCATTTCCCCCGCACCGACCCAGTAGTGATCATGCTGATCACCCATGGCAATCGCACGCTACTGGGGCGTTCGCCGGGCTGGCCGGAGGGAATGTATTCCTGTCTTGCGGGTTTCGTCGAGCCAGGCGAGACCATCGAGGCGGCAGTGCGCCGCGAGGTGTTCGAGGAAGCCGGAATTCGCGTGGGCCATGTCGATTATCTGGCCAGCCAGCCCTGGGCCTTTCCCAGTTCACTGATGCTGGGCTGCCGGGGCGAGGCGATGGACAGTACCATCCGCATCGACCCCGAGGAAATCGACGACGCGGTCTGGGTCACGCGGGAAGAAGTGATGCAGGCCTTTGCCGGGCAGAACCCGGGTCTTTTGCCGGCGCGAAAGGGGGCGATCGCGCATTTTCTTCTGCAAAACTGGCTGGCCGATACGCTGGCCTGATGCGTCAAGCCGGAGATGGCACAGGCGGCGGAAGGGTGCTAGGATATGGCCCAGACAAGACGATTTGGGGCAGGTGACAGGCATGAAGTTCGAGACTAGGGAAGACATCGAGGCGCCAATCGCCTTCGTGTTCGAGCAGATGACCGATTTCAAGAGCATCGAGCGGGCCGCAATGCGCCGCGGCGCCGAAGTGCAGCGGGTCGACAAGCTGACCCGGATCGGCCCGGGCATGGCCTGGGACGCGGCCTTCGATCTGCGCGGCAAGCGGCGCGAGATCAGCCTTGAACTGACCGATTACGACCCGCCGAACGGCTTGAACTTCGTCTCGCGCTCTCCCAATCTGTCCGGAAGCATGGTGGTGGAACTCGTCTCCCTCTCGCCGGGCCGGACGCGCGTGGGCGTGGAGGTGGAACTGGAGCCCAAGAACCTTTCGGCCAAGCTTCTGATCCAGTCGCTGAAGCTTGCGCGCAAGAGCTTGACGAAGCGCATCGATGACAGGATGGCGGCCTATGCTGCCGATATCGAACAGCGCTATCGCCGCAGCGCCTGACCGGGAAGCGCATTTCCGTTACAAAGCAGGTATATCCCCCTTTTGGAGACAGGAGACCGTGCATGACCACAGCCTTCACTGCGCCGGGGCGGTTCTTCCGCGGCAACCTGCACACGCATTCAACCCTGTCCGACGGGCGTCTTCCGCCCGGCGAGGTCTGCCGCCGCTACCGCGCGCAAGGCTATGACTTCATCGCTCTGACCGACCATTTCGTCGGGCTGTATGGCTATCCCGTGGCCGACACGACCGGATTTCGCGGCGACGGTTTCACCACGATCCTCGGGGCCGAGCTGCATTCGGGGGCGATGAGCAACGGAGAGATCTGGCATGTTCTCGCGGTAGGGCTGCCCGCTGATTTCGCCGTTGCCGATGCGCCGGATTTCGCGCCGGTGGCGGGACAGGAGAGCGGGCCGGAGATCGCGCGGCGGGCGCGGGAGGCCGGCGCCTTTGTCGCGGTGGCGCATCCGCAATGGGGCGGGCTGGCGTTCGAGGACGCGATGTCTATCGAGGCGGCGCATGCGGTGGAGATCTACAACCATGGCTGCGCGGTCGAGGCGGCCCGGGGCGACGGCTGGCACATGGCCGATCTGATGCTGTCGGCGGGTCGGCGTGTGACGGCGATCGCCACCGATGACGCGCATTTCGCCTCGCCCGACGCGTTCGGCGGCTGGGTGATGGTGAAAGCCGGAGAGAACGCGCCGGAGGCTCTGCTGGCGGCGCTGAAGGCTGGGCAATTCTATGCGTCGCAGGGCCCTGAGCTACGGAATGTGTGTGTCGAGGATGGTGAGATCGTCGTGGAAAGCTCGGCCGTCGAGCGGGTGATCGTGCAGGGCCACGCAAGCGCGGCCATTTGTGAGGCGGGGCAGTCCTTGACCCGAGTGCGGATGAGCCTCGCGAAATTCGCCGAGAGCCCCTGGGTCCGGGTCACCGTGCTCGATTCCGCGGGCGGCGCGGCCTGGTCGAACCCGATCTGGCAAGATTGACCGGAACGCGGCAAATGGCCCCGCCGCGTCGGGCGGGGCCATGCAGGGCAGGCGCCCCGGGGAAGGCCTAGGCAATTTCGGTTCCGCGCTCTTCAGCGCTCAACTCGGCGATGTCGGTGCCGCGCTCTTTCGCGCTGAGTTCGGCGATGTCGGTTCCGCGCTCTTCAGCGCTCAACTCGGCAATGTCGGTGCCGCGCTCTTTTGCGCTGAGCTCGGCGATGTCGGTGGCGCGTTCCTGCGCGCTCAGTTCCACAAGGGTGTGTACGGGCGCCGGTCCCGTTGCCGAGTAGGCGGCAAAGGCGGGAATAGCGGCTGCGGTGGCGATGGCGATAAGCTTAGAGGTCTTCATGGCGTCCTCCTTTCGAGGTCGAGTTCATTTCAGCGACGGACTGTTCCGTCGCCTTGTGAACGTCGATTTAGTTGCGCTATTTCGAGAGAAAACTCTCTTCCCGCCCTAGTTACTGTGCGCACACGCAGAGACAATTCACCGTGATCCAAAATGCGATCGCGGTGCGCCGCATCACGCCTGACGCGTGTTTTTGAAAGGGAAAGCACATTCGCACCGCCCCGACCGCGAGGTCAGCCGGGAGCGAATGTCCAAGAGATCCAATGTGAAAGATGCCCGAAGAGTCGGGCATTGCAGATGGGTGATGTCTCTAGTGCCGTCGCGAGTCGGCGGGATAGACGCCCAGCATGGTGATATCCGAGGTGAAATAGTCCAGTTCGTCCAGAGCGCGCCTGACGGCCGGGTCGTCGGGATGACCCTCGATATCGGCATAGAACTGCGTGGCGTTGAAGGACCCGCCCAGCATGTAGCTTTCCAGCTTGGTCATGTTGACGCCGTTGGTGGCGAACCCGCCCATCGCCTTGTAAAGCGCGGCGGGGATGTTGCGCACCTGGAAGACGAAGGTCGTCATCATGCCGTCATCGCCCCGGCGCGACCAGTCGGGCTCGCGCGCCATGACCAGAAAGCGGGTGGTGTTGTTGCCTTCGTCCTCGATATCTCGGGCCAGCACATCGAGCCCGTAGATGTCGCCGGCCAGTTCGCTGGCCAGCGCGGCCATCTCCGGTTTGCCCTGCTCAGCCACATGCCGGGCCGATCCGGCGGTGTCGGCGCCAGTCACCCGGTGAATGCCGTGTTCGCCCAGAAACCCCCGGCATTGACCCAGAAGCATGGTGTGGCTCATGGCATGGGTGATCTCGCCCAGCTTCGCCCCGGGCAGGGTCAGCAGGTTGATCCGCACGCGCACGAAGGCCTCTGCGATGATGTAGAGCCCGGATTGGGGCAGCAGGTGGTGGATGTCGGCCACGCGCCCGAAGGTCGAGTTTTCCACCGGCAGCATGGCCAGTTCCGCCTCGTGCGACCGCACCGCTTCTATCGCATCCTCGAAGGTGCGGCAGGGCATCGCTTCCATGTCGGGATAGGTCTCGTGGCAGGCCTGATGCGAATAGGCACCCGGCTCGCCCTGAAAGGCGATACGTTTGGTCATGCTGTGCGTGGCTTTCCGGTTGGGTCTTGCGTTTCTCGGGGTCGGTCGTTTGGTCGCGCAAACTACACCTTGCGCCCGCGCAGTGGAAGCGGATAGATACCGCCCGAGAGATTCAAGGGAAAACGGCCTATGTTCGATACGATGACACTCACGAAGATCGTCGGCGGCTTCTGCGGCATGCTTCTTCTTTTTCTGATGGGCAAGTGGGCGGCAGAGACGATCTATCACGCCGGCGGCCACGGAGACGAACACGCGCAGGCTTACGTGATCGAGACCGGCGAGGACGATGACGGCGAGGCGGAGGCCGAGGAAGGTCCGAGCTTTGCGGAGCTTTTCGTCAACGCTGATGTCGGCAAGGGTGAGCGCGTTTTCAACAAATGCAAGGCCTGCCACAAGCTTGAAGAAGGCGCAAACGGAACCGGACCGTATCTTTACGGTGTCGTCGGGCGCGACGTGGCCAGCGCGAACGGCTTCAGCTACTCCGGCAACCTGGCGCCGGCGGCCGACGTCTGGACGCCGCAGAACCTTCAGCATTTTCTGGAGAATCCCGCTGGCTTCGCCCCCGGCACCACGATGGGCTTTGCCGGTCTCAAGAATATAGAGGACCGTGCCAACCTGATCGCCTTCCTCGACCAGACGGATGGCGACACCTACGAGATCGAGATGCCGGCAGATGAAGAGGCCGCCGCAACCGACGGCGAGGAGGCAACCGACGAGGCCGCGGCCGAGGGTGACGCTGCCGGCGAGGAAACAGCTGCCGATGCGGGCGATGCCTCGGACGCGGAAATGGCCGCCGACGAAGGCGAAACGTCGAACGAGGAAATGGCTTCCGATGAGGGCGATGCCTCTGGCGACGAGATGGCCCAGGACACCGACGGCATGGATGCGGCCGAGCAGATGAGCCCGGAACAGCCGGAGGTCGCCGAGGTGCAGCCGACGCCGCAAGCAGAGGCGGACGCCGAGAACGTGACCGACGAGGAAGTGGCGGGCGACGCGGCCGAGGACGAAAGCGCCGAAGCAGCCGATGCCGGCACCGAGGAGGCCACAGCGGAAACCGCATCGGACGAACAGCAGCCGGCCGCAGAGGACGGGGAACAGAGCGGATTTGGCGCCATGGTTGCCGCCGCCGATCCCGCCGAGGGCGAGAAGGTCTTTCGCAAGTGCAAGGCCTGCCACGTGGCCGACAAGGAGCAGAACCGCGTCGGGCCGCATTTGGTGGGCTTGGTCGGCCGCCCGGTCGCCAGCGTCGACGATTTCCGCTATTCCGATGCAATGCAGGACTTCGGCGGTGAATGGAGCTATGACCGGCTCGACACCTTCCTGACGGATCCCAAGGGCACGGTTTCCGGCACCAAGATGTCCTTTGCCGGGCTGAAGAAGGAAGAGGACCGCGCCAGCGTGGTCGCCTATCTCGAAAGCCTCAACTGACCGCCGGTTTCACCAGTGGAAAAAAAGGACCATCGCCCCGCCGGGCGGTGGTCTTTGCCATCATGAACCCCATATTTGCCGCAGAACCCGGTTTAGGCGCTTGAATGTCGGCAATCGCCTCATTTAGCGTTGCCACGGCAAACCGGGCGTCAGGACGACGCAAGGCAGGAGGAGACCAGGAATGATCCGACAGGCGAGCCGGAGCCACGCGGCCAGAGCCTTTTGTGTCCGCACGGTCGGGGCGCTGATGGGGCTTTCGGTCATCATGCTGATGGCCCAGGCCTCGCTGGCCCAGGACAACATTATAAGGAGCCACGGCTATTCCTATTTTGGCGATCTCAGCTATCCACCCGATTACGAGCATTTCGACTATGTGAACCCTGATGCCCCGAAGGGTGGAGAGATTTCGCTGGCGCTGTCGGGCACCTTCGATTCGATGAACCCCTACACCCGCAAGGGCCGTGCGTCGGCTCTCTCCACGGTGATGTACGAAAGCCTTCTGGGGCAGGTTCTGGCCGGCAGCGGGTCGCTTCCGGCGGATGATTTCGACGAACTTTACGGGCTTTTGGCGCATACGATCGAGTACCCCGAGGACAAGTCCTGGGTGATCTTTCACATGCGGCCCGAGGCACGATTTTCCGACGGTACGCCAGTCACCGCCCATGACGTGCTCTTCAGCCACAACCTGCTTCTGGACGAGGGGCTGAAATCCTATGCCGAGGCGGTGCGCAAACGCATTCCCAAGGCCGAAGTGATCGACGATCACACCATCAAGTTCTACTTCGCCGAGGGCATCTCGCGCCGGTCGCTGATCGACCAGGTGGGCACGGTGCCGGTCTGGTCGAAGAAATGGTACGAGGAAACCGGCGCGGGTCTGGACGAAAGCCGGCTGGAAACCTCGCCCGGCTCGGGGCCCTACGTGATCGACGAAGTCGACGTCAACCGCCGGGTCGTCTTCAAGCGCAACCCGGATTACTGGGGCTGGGATCTTCCGATCAACCGGGGCCGGCACAATTTCGATACGATCCGGCTGGAATATTTCGCCGATTCCACCGCCGCCTTCGAAGCGTTCAAGGCCGGCGAGGTGACCTATCGCACGGAAGCTGATCCGAAGAACTGGGCCAGCGCCTATGATTTTCCGGCGGTGACGCGCGGCGATGTGGTGCGCAAGGAACTGCCCGACGGTTTTCCGCCCAGCATGACCGGCATCGTCTTCAACCTCGCTTCGGAGCCCTTGAAGGACAAGCGCGTGCGCGAAGCCATCGCGCTGGGCTTCAATTTCGACTGGACCAACAAGTCGCTGCTCTACGGGCTGTTCGACCAGCAGAAATCCTATTCCGACGGCACGCATCTGGAGGCCAAGGGCCTGCCCGAGGGCGAGGAGCTGGCGTTCC
>JAUIBJ010000702.1 GCA_030428025.1 Alphaproteobacteria bacterium | reverse complement strand
CGGCGCCCTCGTGGGCCCCTACCTCAAGCGCATCACGCCGCGCGCCGGCATGCTCGGCACGCTTTGCGGTATCGCGCTCGTGTTCATCGGCTCGGTGCCGCTCTCCGAGATATTCGAGCATCCGATCATCGGCTTCACGTCGCTTCTGTTCATCCTCTGGGGTCTGATCGGCCGATTCCGCCTGCCCGGCAATGTTCCTGCGGGGCTGGTGGCCATCGCAGCGGGCACCGTGATCGCGCTGGTCCTTGGTCAGTCCAAAATCGATTTCAGCGGCGTCGGCTTCTACCCGCCGGTCCCGTACATCGGCGATCTGATCGCAGGGGTGCAATATCTTTTCGCCAATCCCGAACTGTTTCTGGTGCTGATCCCGGTGCAGATCTACAACTTCATCGAGACCATGAACAACGTTGAATCCGCCGAGGCGGCGGGCGATCACTACCCGGTCGGGCTCTGCCAGGTCACCGACGGCGCGGGCACCATGCTGGGTGCGGTGTTCGGCTCGCCCTTCCCCACGACCGTCTATATCGGCCATCCGGCCTATAAACGGCTCGACGCGCATGCGGGTTACATCGTCGGCGTCGCGCTGGTGATTGCCGCCGCGGCCTTCCTGGGCTTCCTGTCCTTCCTTGCCGGCCTGATCCCGATCGCCGCCGCCGCGCCGGTGCTGGTCTTCGTTTCGGTCAGCCTGATCACCAACACCGCCTGGGCAGTCAAACCCCTGCACATGGCGGCGGTCTCCTTCGCCATCCTGCCGCATATCTCGGCCTTCCTGATGGTCAAATGGGGCTCGCTGATGAACGCGCTGCGCAGTACCGGCGTCGAAGGCCTGCCCGCGCTGGGTGATGACGGGCTGACCGCAGCGCTGCTGATGGAAGGCGCGCATTACGAGGGCCACCTCGCCCTCAGCCAGGGCGCGATCATCACCGGCCTGATCTGGGGCGCCATCGTGGCCAACGTGATCGACGGGCGTTTCCGCATGGCGGGGGGCTTCGCCATCGCCGCAGCGGCGATATCCTCGGTCGGGATCATCCATTCCTTCACCCTGCAGATGCCGCAGCTCGACGGAATCACTATCGGCTATCTGATTATCGGCGCGTTCCTCTACATCTACCCGGCGCTGGCGCCGAAAGAGGACCTCGAGCACCGGATCATTGTGCCCGACGAGCCCGATTTCATCGATGACGACACGCCCGCGCAGCAGGCGTGACCCATGGAACGGGGGCGGCGCTCAGGCCGCCCCCTCTCCTTCCCTCCCGGATAACAAGACCCGCTCTGACGTAGCGAGGGAGCTGTCAGACGGTTTCGAACTCGTCTCGGTTTCCCACAAACGGCGCGAATCCGCCCGGAACAAAGCTGATGCCACTCGGCGAGAGCTGCGGTAGCGGTGATTTCGACCGGGCGGTCAGTGCGCTCGAACCTCCAGGTTTTGGAGCTGCCCTGGAGTATGAAGAGCAGGCAGTCCTAATGTTCGAGATCCACCAGCGACATCGGTGCGCCGCGACGTTCGCGATAGTTCGGGCTGGAACCATGAGCCCTGTGGCTGAGTAACCAGTCTCAACCAAAGTGGGTTCAGCGACCCGCTTCACACTCAACTTCACAATCGAAGGTCATTCTGCGGAGGTTTCAGAATTGGCCCAAATGAAACACTTGCAAAACAGATGTTTCAATAACTTACTCTAGAAAATCACTTGTTTTACAGGAAGCTCATGAAAATCGCGGTCGCCCGTTTTTGGCACGAAGGTAACTCTTTCGCACCGACCACCACCGGGTTCGCCGAGTTCGAGGCCCGCGAGTGGCTGCGCGGCGAGGAGGTCTTCGCGGCACTCCGCGGCACCGCGACCGAGCCAGGAAGCGCCATCGACTGGGCCGAGGCGCGCGGTGCCGAGATCCTGTTCTCGCGCTGCGCCGCGGTCGAACCGGGCGGGCCGGTCGAGCAGGCCGTCATCGACGCCTGGACCGAGGAGGTGCTCGCCGACCCGATCTTTGCCGAGGCCGATGGCATCTATCTCTCGTTGCACGGTGCGGCCATCGGAACAGAGGATCTCGCTCCCGAGGAGAAGCTTTGCGTTGCGATGCGGGCGAAGCACCCGGAGAAGCCCATCACCGCCTCATTCGACCTCCATGCCTGTCCGACCGAGGCGCTTGCGGGGGCGATCAATGCGGCGACGATCTACCGGACCTATCCGCATGTCGATATGGAGGTCGCGGCAGCCTCGGCGCTCGACCTGCTGGCGGCGATGATCACCACCGGCGCCCGCCACAAGGTGGTGCGGCGGACGATCGGGCGTATCTTCCCCAGCCACAACATGCGGACCGCCCCCGGCCTGCCGATGACCGAGATCAAGGAGATCGCCCGGTCGGTCAATACTCGAGGCGTGCTCTGCGCCTATCCCTTTGCGAGCTTCGCCTATGCCGACATTTCCGGCGCGGATGCCGGGGTGCTGGTGACCTGCTCCGACGTGGCCGCGGGGGAGGCGGTGGCGAAACACGTCTGCGACGAGATGTTCGCACGCCGCGAA
>JAUIBJ010000034.1 GCA_030428025.1 Alphaproteobacteria bacterium | reverse complement strand
CGCCCGCCGGGCGCGTCTCAATCCCGCCACAGGCCGGGATTGAACAGCGCGATGATCGCCAGCGTTTCCAGCCTGCCCAGAATCATCGCCGCGCTGAGCACCAGTTTCGCCGCTGGTCCCATCTCCAGCAGGCGCACGGGCACCTCGGCGGCGGCCTGTGTCAGCGGCCCGGTGGTCGACAGTGCGGCGATGGCCAGCACGGTGGCGGATTCGAAATCCTGGCCCAGGGCCGCCAGCACCACCGTGATCAGCGCCAGCGACATCGCAAACAGCATGAAGAAGATCCAGGCGACAAAGGCGCCCTCGCGGCGGATACGGCGACTGGCCTGCCCGGCCCCCCCCACCGAGGAGGGATGCACCAGCCGCTCCATCTCGCGCTGGCCGTTGAGAAAGAGCGCATAGACCCGCAGGAGCTTGACCCCGCCGGCAGTGGTGGCGACGCCCCCGCCCACCACCGACAGTCCCAGCAGAACCAGCCCCGGCGTGCCCAGCCCCGACCAGCCCTGCGCCTCGTCCCAGGCCGCGCTTTCGAAGCCGGTGGTGGACAGGAACGACAGCACAGTGAACATCCCCCCCCAGAGCGCGACCACCGCCTGTTGCAGGTTCTCGGTCTCGTCGACGTCGAAGGCGCCCAGCCAGTGGCGCGAGAAAAGCAGCAGCGGCACGCCGATGACCAGCGCCATGCCGATACGGAATTCCGGGTCATAAAGCAGCCCGGGCCGCGCCGCGGTCACCGTGTCCGACGAGAAGGTCAGCCGCGACAGCCCGAACAGCATGAAGAGGAAGATCACCGCCTCTCCGGCCAGTCCGGCCTCTTCGCCCGGTCCGCCAGGAAGCGGCGAGATGCCGCTGGTGGCAAGTGTGGACATGGCATGAATCGCCGCCACCAGTGGCCGGTCGCCGCAGACCACCAGCATCAGCCAGAGCGCGCCTGTCAACCCCGCATAGATCGGGAAGAGCTGCGCCGCCGTCCGGGCGATGCGCCGGGCCGAACTGGCGCGCTTGAACCGGTCGAGAAGCATCCCGCCCTGCCCCGGCTCGGCCCGCGCCGTCACTTCGAAGCCGCCAAGATTCAGCGGCGCCAGCACGGCGGAGGCGGAGATCCAGATCAGCAGTCCGCCCATCCAGCCCACCAGCCCGCGCCACAGATGCAGGCTGCCGGTCAGCCGCCCGGGCGTGTCGAACAGCGTGGCCCCGGTGGTGGTCAGCGACGAGACCATCTCGACATAGGCGTTGAGATAGGTGGTGGTTTCCAGCCCCTCGTAGAAGGGCAGCGCCAGAAACAGCGGCAGGGCCGTATAGGCCAGAAACAGCGAGGCGAGATTCTGCAGATCGCTGGGATCGGACCGGACGCGCCCCGACAACGCCAGCCCGATCACCCCAACCGCGACCAGCCCCAGAACGCCGGAATAGAAGAACGCCCGGGCGACGCTGTGATCCTCCTGCGCGAGTGCGTGAATGGCCGGCAGGAACATCGCGGTGGCGAAGATGCCGGCCAGCAGCAGGATCAGTGGAAGGCGGAGGATGCGCGCGCCCATGATCTCAGAAGAAGTCGATCGAGACCTGAAGCAGCTGCTCGACCCGGCTGACATCGGCGGCCAGCGCGAAGATCACCACCGTGTCGCCGGCCTCGATCCGCAGCCCGCCAGTGGGTTTGACGATCTTGCCCTCC
The DNA here is from genome assembly GCA_030428025.1 of Alphaproteobacteria bacterium. Lineage (GTDB taxonomy): Bacteria > Pseudomonadota > Alphaproteobacteria > Rhodobacterales > Rhodobacteraceae > Roseovarius. The sequence goes on along the minus strand of JAUIBJ010000034.1, from coordinate 11,111 downwards.
TTCATCACGCCTGCCACCAGAACGCCTTCGGGAAAGTCGATGTCGCGGATGGCGGACCCGGCGATGTTGGAGGTCGACAGCACCTCGGCCTCGATCACCTCGGCCTCGGCATCGCCCAGCGAATAGACCAACTGCACCCGCCCGTGGCGGATATGGCGCAGGATCGAACTGACGGTCGTGGCGCGCGGATTGATATAGGCGTCGATCCCCAGCGGGTCCATCAGCGGCAACAGCGTGGGATCGTTGATCAGAGCAATGGCATAGCGGCAGCCCTCGGCCTTGGCGCGCACGGCGGCCAGCATGTTGGTCTTGTCGTCGTCGGTCACCGTCAGGATGGCATCGGCCCGGGATACGCCCGCCTCGTTCAGCAGCGTCGCTTCCAGCCCGTCGCCATTGAGCACGATCGTCCGTTCCAGGGCGTCTGCGGCGCGCTCTGCGCAGTGGCGGTTGCGCTCGATCATCTTGGTCCGGGTCCGCTTTCCGCGTTTTTCCAGCGCCCGCGCCACCGCCAGCCCGATATTGCCGCCGCCGACGATCACCAGACGCTCCTGCTTGCGGTTGGACTTTCCGAACACCTCCAGCGTTCGGGGGATGTCCTCGACCGGTGCGAAGACATAGGCCTCGTCATGGGCGAAAAGCTGGTCGCCCGCCTCCGGCGCGAAAAGCCGCCCCTCGCGGCGCACGCCCACCACCACCACGCCCAGCGTCGAGAAAAGATCGTTGAGCTGGCGCAGCGGCGTGTTGAGCACCGGGCAGTCCTCCTCCAGCCGCAGACCCATCAACTGCGCCTTGCCGCCCAGAAAGGTCTCGGTGTCGAAGGCCGCGGGCGCCGCCAGCCGCTGCAGGGCGGCGTCGGCCACCTCGCGTTCGGGGCTGATCACCACGTCGATGGGCATGTGATCGCGGCGATAGAGATCGGAATAGATCGCGTCCAGATAGGACTGGCTGCGCAACCGGGCGATCTTGCGCTGGATGGCGAAGATCGAATGCGCCACCTGACAGGTCACCATGTTGACCTCGTCGGAATAGGTGGCGGCGATGATCATGTCGGCATCGCGCGCGCCCGCGCGTTCCAGGACGTCCGGATAGCTCGCGAAACCGGTGATCCCCTGCACGTCCAGCGTCTCGGCCGCCCGGCGCACCAGATCGGGGTTGTTGTCGACCACGGTCACGTCGTTTCTCTCGCCGCTCAGGTGGCGGGCGATCTGCCAGCCGACCTGACCGGCCCCACAGATGATGACCTTCATGGCGCACCTTGTGCTGCTCTCGGGCTTTTTGAATGACAGAAGGGGGCAAGGGGGTCAATCGCCTGCGGCCGGCAAGGGTTGCGGCCCCGGGGCCGGGGTTTCCCGATTTTCCCGGTTGATCCGCCCCGTCGGGCTACGCTCTACTGGCCGGACAAGGGCACCGCTCGGGAAAGGACGGACGTCATGGGAAAGCTCGGCCTCGCCGCCACGGTTCTGACACTGGCCGCCATCGGCCCCGCAGCCGCGCAGGACACCGGCGAAAGCCGCCACGGATCGTGGGACCGGATGGGCGCGGCGAACATGATGACCGAATTGAACGCCATCCAGGCCGCCAACATCATCCGCCGCGGCCGGGTGGTGGAGCTGGGCCGCGACTATACCCCCGACATGCCGATGGGCCCGGGCGAAAGCCTCGATCTTTCCCGCCGCGTGGTCAGAAACGACGCGGCCACGCAGGTGAAAAGCCACCTCTCCGCCCCGGTCGGGGCCGGCACCAGCCTTTCGGGCCTGGGCGAAATAGGCCGGCCAGGCGAGGATGGCTTCTACAACGGGCTGTCCGCCGCCGACGTGGCATCCGCGGACGGGCCGGGCGAACTGGGCATCGAGCGGGTCAGGCCTTTCTTCACCCGCGGCATCATGATCGACATGGTCTCGGTGCGCGGCGGTCCGATGCAGGCGGGCGAGGAGATCACCGTCGAGGATATCGAAACCGCTCTGGACTGGTTCGGGCTGGACGAGCCGGGACATGGCGACGCGGTGCTTTTCCACACCGGCTGGGGCCGGCACTGGGTGGCGGACAACGACACCTATCTGTCGGGCGCCCCCGGCATCGGCGCGGCAGCCGCGCAATGGCTGATCGAGCGCGAGGTGGCGCTGGTGGGGGCCGATACCTGGTCCGTCGAGCGGCAGGCGCCGGGCGAGACCCGCGCCTTTCCGGTCCATACCGAGATGACCGCCGGGAATGGCATCTACCTGCACCGCAATCTCGAGACCGAGCGGCTGATCGACGCCGAGATCGCCGAGTTCGCCTATATCTTCGCCCCCCTGCCTGTCGTGGGCGCCACCGCCTCGCCCGGCGCGCCTCTGGCGGTCTACTGAGACGCGCACCGGGGCGACATCGCCCATAAACCTAAGTTAGATGCCCGTCCTTCTGCCACCGGGGTGCAATGGCGCGCCCCGGATTTCCCGGCCAGATGGGCAGGCACCGGGCGGTTTGACAGGCCGGATCGGGACAGCAGCCATAACCGAAAGGATTTACATCATGACACGTATCATCGTCCTCGCCCTCGCCATCGCCGCCGGCAGCGCCGCCGTCGCCTCGGAAGGCCACGGCAAGATCGACCCAGCCACCGAAGAGGCGATCCGCACGCAGTTGACCGCCGATGGCTATGACGTGCGCAAGATCGAAACCGAGGACGGGCTTTACGAGGCCTACGCGCTGAAAGATGGCGAGCGCTACGAAATCTATTTCGATGCCGACCTGAAAATCGTCAAGTCCGAGCAAGACGACTGAGGTGCAGGCCCGGGCCGGCGGCCGGCCCGGGCCCCCTCTCCGAAAGGACAAAGCCATGAAAGAGTTCAAGGTCTGGGACCCGTTTGTCCGGGTCTTCCACTGGTCGCTGGTGGCGGGCTTTGCCGCCAACGCCTTCTTCACCGACGATGAAAGCGCCCTGCATGAATGGATCGGCTATGCGGTGCTGGCGCTCGTCGCGCTGCGCCTGCTCTGGGGGCTGATCGGGCCCGCCACGGCGCGATTCGCCTCGTTCCTGCCCGGCCCCCATGCGGTGATGGGGCAGATCACCGATATCGCCACCCACCGCCACCGCACCCATCTGGGCCATTCGCCCCTGGGCGCGCTGATGATCGTCAACCTGCTGGCCACGATGATCGCCATCGGCGTCACCGGCTACATGATGACCACCAACGCCTTCTGGGGCGTGGACTGGGTCGAGGAGGCGCACGAGATGCTGGTCACCTGGGCCGAGGTTTCTGTCGTGGTGCATATCGCCGCAGTGGTCTGGGAAAGCCGCCGCACCGGCGTCAATCTGGCGCGGGCGATGATAACGGGTCGCAAACGCCTGCCGGAAGACGTAAACATCGCGTCATGAACGGCCGGATCTCCGACAATGCCGGCATCCTGGTGATGCTCATCGCGGTGCAGAGCCTCTGCGCCGCGTTTTTCCTGTGGGACGTGATCGAGGATATCCGGCCCGGGGGCATGGCCTCTTTGACCAACCTGCATATCGCGGTCGAGGCGGCGGCAGCACTGGCCCTTGTCTCGGCCATCGTCTTCGAGACGCGCTATCTGATGCGGCTGATGCAGCGCAAGGCCCACCTGGAAAGCCAGGTCTCGATCGCCGCCGGGGCCTTTCACGAGATCATGCTGGCGCATTTCGATGCCTGGGGCCTGACCCCTTCGGAAAACGACGTGGCGCTCTTCGCCATCAAGGGACTGCCCATCGCCGAGATCGCGCGCCTGCGCGGCTCGGCCGAGGGGACGGTGAAATCGCAGCTCAACGCGGTCTACCGCAAGGCGGGCGTCTCGGGGCGTGGGGGGCTTCTGGGCGTGCTGATCGACGAACTGGTCGCCGGCCCGCTGGTCGAGGCAGGGCGCGAGACGTGAGAGAGCTTGCGCCCGGCCCCGCCCTGCGGCATACCCCGGCCCGAGCGGCTTGCCAGCGGACCCAGGAATGACCAACCAGATCGCGATTTTCCTCGGTGCCCTGATCCTGATCGGGCTCGGGGTCGACTATTACTATTTCGACTGGTCGAACACGATCTTCCTCGCCCGCAAGCTCGTGGATTTCATCGAATGGCTGGCCTTCTGGCGTTGAGCGCCGGGCGCCCCTAGCGCCCGTTCAGCTTCCCGGCCAGCGCCTCGCGCACCGCAGGGGTGACGAACTTGCGCACATCCCCGCCGAGCCGGGCGATTTCCTTGACCAGTTTCGACGCGATCGCCTGATGATGCGCGTCGGCCATCAGAAACACCGTCTCGACCGAACTGTCCAACGCCCGGTTCATGCCCACCATCTGGAACTCGTACTCGAAATCCGTCACCGCGCGCAGACCGCGGATGATGATCCGCGCGCCCACGTCATGGGCGCAGTCGATAAGCAGATTCTCGAACGGGTGCGCCACGATCTCGGTGCCGGTCTCCTCTGTCAGGGCGGCGGCCTCGGCCTCGATCATCGCCACGCGCTCCTCCAGCGTGAACATCGGCCCCTTGTCGCGATTGATCGCGACGCCGATCACCAGCCGGTCCACCAGCACCGAGGCGCGGCGGATGATGTCGACATGCCCCAGCGTGATCGGGTCGAACGTCCCGGGATAAAGACCGATGCGCATGGGGCGGATCCTCCTGTTAGGGCGGGGGCGTTTCGCGGGCGCTACGCAACAATACCGCGCCGGGGAATGCAAGGGCCAAATGCCCGCGCGTCCGCCGGCTCCGCGCGGTCGTCACAGATCGGCGTGGAATTCCTCGATCAGATGCCGCACCACCGCCTGAAGCGCCTGATCGCGCTCGTACCCCGCCTCCAGCGCCTCGACATAGACCTGACGCTGGCGGTTGGCACTGGTGCCGGTCTCGACGATCTCGCCCGCCCGCCCGACGTCGGCCAGCGCGTCGAAATGTTCCGCGTCCTCCTGCACCAGTTCCAGGATCTCACCGACCAGCTGCGCCATCGGCACGATCTCTCCCAGGCCGAGGTCGATCAGCCCCTCGCGGGTACCGTAACGCTGCGCGCGCCATCTGTTCTCGGCCACAAGAAAGCTGTCGTAGATGCGCCAGCGCTGGTTATGCGTGGCCAGACGCCACAGCATCCGGGTGATCGCCTGGGTCAGCGCCGCCAGGGTCAGCGTGTGTTCCAGCCGCGGCTGCACGTCGCAGATGCGCGATTCCAGCGTCGGGAATTTCGACGAGGGCCGCAGATCCCACCAGATCTTCGAGGCGTCCTCGATCACACCCAGGTCGGTCAGGATCTTCACCGAGCGTTCGAACTCGCCAAAGCTTTCCATCCGTGGCGGCAGGCCGGTGCGCGGCAGGTTGTCGAAGACGGTCAGCCGGTAGCTGTCGAGCCCGGTATCGCGCCCCTGCCAGAAGGGCGAGGAACAGCTCAGCGCCAGAAGATGCGGCAGGAAATAGCTGAGCTGGTTCATCAAGTCGATACGACGGTCGGGCGCGTCCACCCCCACATGCACATGCATCCCGCAGATCAGCATCCGCCGCACCACGCCGGCCAGATCGTCATGCAGGGCGTTGTAGCGTTCCTTGTCGGTATGGTGCTGCTCGCGCCAGTCGGAAAACGGATGGCAGGAGGCGGCGATGGGGGCGAGGTTGTGTTTGGCCGCCTGTTCCGAGACGCAGGAGCGCAGCCGCCGCAAATCCTCGCGGGCCTCGGTCACATTACGGCAGACCTTGGTACCGATCTCGATCTGGCATTTCAGGAATTCCGGCGCCACCTGGCCCTGGATTTCCTCCTGACAGGCCTCCATCAGCTCCGGCGGCGCCTCGGCCAGCGCCAGGCTGTCGCGGTCGACGAGAAGGTATTCCTCCTCGATCCCGATGGTGAATTCCGGTTCGGTCATATGTCCCGGCCTTTCGTGGTTTTCCCCACAAAAACCCGAAAGTGCCGCCATGCCAAGAGGCAAGCCGCGCCCCGGTGCTCGGCCCGTCTCCGCAGCGGGCTCCGCCGTGGTTCGCGCGAGGCGCCGTTTCTGCTAGGATGAGCGGTATTGACGGCCTCGGGTCTCGGGGCACGGACCCGCCGGCCCGACAGATTTCTGATCTGGGAGATTTCCATGCGCTTGTCGCTTCTTCTTCCGCTTTTCCTGTGTCTCGTGGCGTCCTGCGAGCGGCCAGGCCGTCCGCCGCCGCCAGACGTGACGGACTCCGCCACCTACGCGACCGCCACCCGCGCCCTGGGCGACATCCGGCCGGGGCAGTATGTCGCGCGCAACTGCGCCGAGGCCGATATTCCCGACCCGGCGTATGACGGCTTCGACGTGCGCCGATGCGTCTATGAGGCCGGCGGGCTGACGGGCGTGGTCTACGTACTCAATCCCGCCGCAAAGGACGTGGCCCTGTGGGTCGCGAATGCGTGCCGTTCTGTCGGCCGACCCGAGGACGAAAGCTGCGCCCGGCGGCTGGTCGAGCATATGCGCAACTCCAACAGCTTCATCTTCCCGGTGGCGGGCGATGTGCTGGAACCGGCCTCGAGCACCGGTTGCAGCCGGTCCCTCGGCAGGCGCATGGTGCACGTTTACTTCCGCGACGGCGTCACCATTCAGTCCGAAAGGGGATTTTACTGCCGGACCGGGCCGATCCCGGTGGCGGAGGCCGATGCAGAAGCCTTCCGCCCACCCGCCAAGGTCTACAACATCGCCCGCGTCGCGGCGCTGCACCGACAGGACTATGCCCGGGCGATGGGCGTTCCCGTCCCCACCGACGACGCCTGGCGCCGGATCGTGCGGGATTCGCACCTGCGAGCCTTGAGAACGGGAACAAACCCGCTTCTCAACATCGTTGCGCGAATGAAATACCTCTAGCCCAAGGCAGCGCGGGCCTCCTCCACCAGACGCTCCAGCCGCGCCCCGGCTCCGCCCGTGGGCGCCAGCGCGGCGCTTTGCCCGTAAAGCGAGAACTGATGCGCCTCCGGCTCCGCGTGCTGAAGGGGGGCGGTGTAATGGTACATCAACGGAAAGGGCGCCGGCTCGACCTCGGCCATGGCGTCGATCCACGGGGTGCGGTGGGCGCGTGCCACCCGGCCCGATCCGGCGCGTGTCACACGGCTACTGTCGTCCCGGCTTTCCGCCAGCGCCTCGTGGTGATGGGGCTTGCGGCCCGCCTCGGGCACGGTGATGAAGCCGGTGCCGATCTGCACGCCCGAGGCGCCGAGCGCGAAGGCGGCAGCGATGCCACGCCCGTCGGCGATGCCCCCTGCGGCGATCACCGGCACCTTCACCGCATCGGCCACCTGCGGAACGAGCGCCATCAGCCCCACCTGCGCGTCATGCGCGACATCAAGGAAGACGCCGCGATGGCCACCCGCCTCCCAGCCCTGGGCAATGATCGCATCGACGCCCCGCTCCTCCAGCCAGCGCGCCTCGGCCACGGTTGTGGCGGAGCAGAGAATCCGACAGCCCGCCTCCTTCAGCGCCGCCACCGCCTCGCGTTCCGGCAGGCCGAAATGAAAGCTCACCACGGCGGGCGGGCGGGCCAGAAGCCGCTCCAGATGGGTGGCGCCGAAGGGATGCAGCCCCGCCTGCGGCATCTCCTCGGGCGGATCCACGCCCGCGGCTTGGTAATGCGGCGCCATGGCCGCCAGAATGGCCGCGTGCCGCGCCTCGGTCATCTCGGGCGGCACATGGCAGAAGAAATTCAGGTTTACCGCCCGGTTGGTGGCCTTCGCCAGCGCGCCCATATCCTCGGCCAGCCCCTCCGCCGACAGGGCGGCGCATCCGTGAGAGCCGAGCCCTCCGGCATTCGACACCGCCGCCGCCATGGCCGGCGTGGTGGTGCCCGCCATCGGCGCCTGGATGATTGGATGGTCGATTCCGAGAAGGTCACACAGGCGCGTGTCGGGCCACATGATCGGGTCTCCTCACGTTCGGGGCGGGCCTTTGCCCATCGACCCACGCTAGCAGCCGGCACGCGGTTCGTCCATCGCGCCGGCCCTCGACACAGACACTCAGATCAATGCGGCGATCGGTGCGAACTGGCAGATTCCGCGCGTGATTACAAAAACGGAGATAGCAATGCGACTCGGACTGATGAAAATGGCGCTGGCCCTGATGCTCGCCCTGACATTCGCGCCCATGGCCGCCCATGCCGACGAGGACAAGCGTGGTCTGTTCGTGAACCTGACGACGGATGATACGTGGTCGGCCGCGAAGGCGATCATGTTCGCCCACGAGCGGGCGCTAAAGAACGGCCACGACACCGCGATCTGGCTGAACGTGCGGGCGGTCTATCTGGCCGACAAGAACCGGGCCAGCCATATCCACGGCCTGATGGCCGAGGACGGCACCTCGATCCACGACATGCTGACGGCCTTCATCGCCGATGGCGGCACGGTGATCATGTGCGCCGCCTGTTCCAGCGCCGCCGGGCTGGGCGAGGAGGATTACATCGACGGCGTGGTGATGGGCACCTGGCCGCTGGTGGAAAGCTGGCTGTTCCGCGAGGGGATGCAGACGCTGAGCTGGTAAGCCCGGCCGACGAGCAGCGCCCCGGGCATTTCCCGGGGCCCGTGGCGGAATTCTGATTGTCCCGGCAAGACCGGGGCCACGATCACGACGGAACGGTCGCGCGCGACAAGCGGGTCGGGCAAGGCGCCCTCGCGCGAACAGCGCCGCAGGCGCCGCGCGATCGCCAGACCGCCCCCCGGGCTGGCGATTTGGGGACGCAAGCGCGCCGCTCACGGGTTTTCCGGATGTGGCGGAGATAAAGCGCATCGATCCCAGGCCAGATCGCCATCCCGCGGTCTGGCAATCGCGCGGCGCGTGCCGAACGACCGCTCCGTCCCGCACAGCCCACCGGACAAACGAATATGCCCTCGCAGGTCTCTGCGAGGGCATTCACGTGTCGAGAGCCGCGTCGCGCCCGGCTCTTCACGTTGCGGGTCAACACGCCAACCTAAAGGGCTCAGTCCATCGCCTTGAAGTTGAACTCGCCGCCTTCCTTGATGCCCGACGGCCAGCGCGCCGTGACGGTCTTGGTGCGGGTGTAGAACTTGAAGCTGTCGGGCCCGTGCTGGTTCAGATCGCCGAAGCCCGATTTCTTCCACCCGCCGAAGGTGTGATAGGCCAGCGGCACCGGGATCGGAACGTTGACGCCCACCATGCCGATATTGATCCGGTTGGCGAAATCGCGCGCGGCATCGCCGTCGCGGGTGAAGATCGCCGTGCCGTTGCCGTATTCGTGATCCATCGCCAGCCCGAGCGCCTCCTCGTAGGAGCCCGCGCGCACGGTCGACAGCACGGGCCCGAAGATCTCCTGACGGTAGATGTCCATGTCGGGTGTCACCTTGTCGAAAAGATGCGGGCCGACGAAGAAGCCGTTCTCGTAGCCCTGCAGGCTGAAATCGCGACCATCGACCACCAGTTCCGCGCCCTGATCGACGCCGGACTGCACCAGCGACAGAATCTTTTCCTTCGCCGCCTGCGTCACCACCGGGCCGTAATCCACGTCGTCGCCCGCGGTATAGGGCCCGACCTTCAGCTTCTCGATCCGCGGCACCAGCTTCTCGATCAGCCGGTCGGCGGTCTCGTCACCCACGGGCACGGCCACCGAAATCGCCATGCAGCGCTCGCCCGCCGCGCCGTAACCCGCGCCCACCAGCGCATCCGCCGCCTGGTCCATGTCGGCGTCGGGCATCACGATCATGTGGTTCTTCGCGCCGCCGAAACACTGCACCCGCTTGCCGTTTGAACAGCCGCGGCCATAGATGTATTCGGCAATGGGCGTGGAGCCGACAAAGCCGATCGACTGGATCAGCGGATGGTCGAGCATCGCGTCGACCGCCTCCTTGTCGCCGTTCACCACCTGCAGCACGCCTTTGGGCAGGCCCGCCTCCTCGAGCATCTCGGCCAGCATCAGCGGCACCGAGGGGTCGCGCTCGGACGGCTTGAGGATGAAGGCGTTGCCGCAGGCCAGGGCCGGCGCGAACATCCACATCGGGATCATGGCGGGGAAGTTGAACGGCGTGATCCCGCCGCAGACGCCCAGCGGCTGGCGCATGGAATACATGTCGATGCCGGGGCCGGCGCTGTCGGTGAATTCGCCCTTCAGAAGCTGCGGAGCGCCAATGCAATACTCCACGACCTCAAGCCCGCGCTGAACGTCACCCTTGGCATCCGGGAAGGTCTTGCCGTGCTCGGCCGAAAGCGCTTCGGCCAGCTTGTCCATGTCGCGATTGAGCAGGCGGACGAATTCCATCATCACCCGCGCCCGGCGCTGCGGGTTGGTGGCGCCCCAGGCGGGCTGCGCCTTGGCGGCGATTTCCACCGCGCGCCCGAATTCCTCGGCCGAGGCCAGCGGGCAGTGCGCCTGCACCTCGCCGGTGGCGGGGTTGAACACGTCCGAAAACCGGCCCGACGCGCCCTTCACATGCTCGCCGCCGATATAGTGGGTCAATTCCTTCATGACAGTCCTCCATCCAGTTTGCGCGCAGGTTAGCGTTGCAAAAATGGAGGGAAAAGAGGCAATGTCTCAAAAACGTCTTGCAATTCTGCAAAGGTAAGCCATGCCCGCCCAGTGGGACGACCTGAAAATCTTTCTCGCCGTCGCGCGCACCGAAAGCCTGTCGCGCGCGGGCCGGCATCTCAAGCTCGACCCCGCCACGGTGGGCCGGCGCGTGGCAAGGTTGGAGGCCGCCTTCGGCGCGCCGCTCTTCGCCAAGTCGCCCACCGGCTATGCGCTCACCGATGCGGGCCAGCGGTTGATGGGCCACGCGGTGCGCGCCGAACAGGCGATGGAGGATGCCGCCGACGAGATGGCGGGCCAGGCCGCAGGCATTTCGGGCCAGATCCGCATCGGCGCGCCGGACGGAGCGGCCAATTTCCTGTTGCCGCAGGTCTGTGACCGGATCGGGCAGCAGAATCCGGGGCTCGAAATCCAGATCGTGGCGCTGCCCCGCGTCTTCAACCTGACCCGGCGCGAGGCCGACATGGTGGTGGCGGTCAGCCCGCCTTCGGCCGGACGGCTGACAGTGCAGAGGATCACCGATTACCGGCTGCATCTCGCGGCTTCCGAGGATTATCTGTCCCGCAGCGCCCCGATCACCACGCTGGCCGACCTGCAGGCACACCGGATCGTGGGCTATATCCAGGACATGATCTTTGACAAGGAGCTCGATTATCTGGGCG
>JAUIBJ010000701.1 GCA_030428025.1 Alphaproteobacteria bacterium | reverse complement strand
ACCTCGAAATGCGCCTCTGCCCGGGCGATCACCGCATCGGGCAGGCGCCGGGTGAACAACACGCGCATCAGTGCATCCGCTCGCCTTCGGCGACGTCCTGATCGGGGGCAAGCAGTACGATGCCGCCCTCGCTGTCGGAAACGCCCAGCACCAGCACCTCGGACCGGACCGGCCCGATCTGCCGGGGCGGGAAGTTCACCACCCCCATCACCTGCCGCCCCACAAGGCTTTCCGGCGTGTAATGCGCGGTCAGCTGGGCCGAGCTCTTGCGCTCGCCGATCTCGGGGCCGAAATCGACCCAGAGCTTGATCGCGGGTTTGCGCGCCTCGGGGAAGGGTTCGGCGCGGGTTACGCGGCCCACCCGGATATCGACCTTGAGGAAGTCGTCGAATGTGATCTCGTCAGCCATCGCGCAGCTCCTTCGAACGGGTGGTGGCGGCGGCCACGGTTTTCGCCATCAGCGGCGGCAGGCCCGTCTGTTCGTCCATCAGCACCTCCAGCCCCGCCTGGGTGGTGCCGTTCGGGCTGGTGACGTTGACCCGCAGTTCGGCCGGTGTTTCCTCGGCCGCCTCGGCCAGCGCGCCGGCCCCGGCCACAGTGGCCTGGGCAAGCTGCATGGCCAGATCGGGGGAAAGGCCTTGGGCTTCGCCCGCCTTGGCCAGACATTCGATCATGTGAAAGACATAGGCCGGACCCGAGCCCGAGACGCCGGTGACCGCATCCATCTGGTCCTCACTGTCCAGCCGCACCACCTGCCCCACGGCGGTGAGAAGTTCCTCGGCCATGTCAAGATGCGCGGCTTTGGCGTGGGCGTTGCCAATGATCGCCGTGATGCCCCGGCCTACCGCGGCGGGGGTGTTTGGCATGGCGCGGATGATCGGGCTTTCGCAGCCAAGGGCGTTTTCGAAGGCGGAAATGGGCGTTCCCGCCGCGACCGACACGAAAAGCGTCTTGCCGTTCCCCATCGCCCCAATGGCGGGCAGCGCGTCGCCCATCATTTGCGGCTTGACCGCGATCAGGACGATGGCGGGTGCCTCGGGCAGATCGGTGTTGATCTGCACGCCGGTCGATTGCAGCCAGTCAGAGGGCTTGGGATCGATCACCCAGACCGAGCCGGGCGGAAGCCCCCGGTTCAGCCAGCCCTGCAGCATCGCCGAACCCATCTTGCCGCAGCCCAGAAGCACCAGACCGCCACGGGCGACATCGTCCATGGACATCGCGTTCTCCCCTGTTCGCAAATCTCGGGGCGAGTGTTACGCCTGCGCCGGCGGGGTTTCAATGGAAACCGCCGGAGGGGCGGGCCCGCCGGCGGTTCCTTGCATTCAAACCTTTGGAATCAGGCCGTAATCAGGCCGTCCCGTAAGCCTCGGCGATGGCCACCTGCATGGCGTCCCTGGGACTGCGATCGCCCCAGACAACCAGTTGAAATGCCGGGTAAAACCGCTCGGCGCTCAGCACGGCGGCGTTGATCAGCGTATCCACCTGCTCGGCACATACACCCTGGGCGCCGGTCATGACCAGCCCGTAGCGGTAGACCATCAGCTTCTGTTCCGCCCAATAGGTGAAGGCCCCCGCCCAGCACTGATCGTTAACTTCGTTCAGGGTCTGGTAGAGCGCGGGAAGCTTGTCTTCCGGCGGTTCCATCTCGAAGGTGCAGACCATGCGCAAGGTCTCGTCGTAACCCGACCACGCCAGCGTGATGGAATAGGTGCGCCACTGGCCCTCAACGGCCATGGCGATCTGGTCGTCCCCGATCCGGTCGAAATCCCAGTCGTGATGCTCGGCGAGATGCTCGACGATGTCGATGGGATGAAGGTCGTCGCTCAGGAACTGCTCGGATAGGGCCATGCCGCCACCTCTTGGTTTTGTAGCGCGGGGGCGTGGCAGCGCCCCAAGCGCTAGGTGCCTGCTCTAGGACGGGGGCGTCTCCCCTTTCGTCCATACCAGATATGGTGGAGGCATTCCCGAGACCTGTAAAGCTATTTGTTGTGGATTAACTCAATAAGTTGTGGATGACGTGAAAACGTCATCAAGATGAGATCAGTGTGTCATGTGGGGGGCGGGCTGTACCGGAGTGCCTGGCGCGAAACAGCGGCCAAAGGCAGCCGCGCATCGCCGGGCCGCCCAGACGGCACGGCGATTTGGCGCCGCCAGTGCGACGCTCCGATCCTACGCGTGTTTGGCTGACATAAAGCGCTTCTGTTCAAGCCTCGGTTCGCCGCGCCGCGCCCCGACAATGCGCGACACTCCAGCAGAGCGAAAACGCAAAACCGCCGGCCTACTTCCCGCCCTTCTCCAGCGCCTCGATGCGGGCCTTCAGCGCCTCGTTCTCCTCGCGTGCCTTCTGGGCCATGGCGCGGACGGCGTCGAATTCCTCTCGGGTGACGAAATCGCGGTCGGCGAGCCAGCGGTCGATCATCGACTTCATCGCCGTCTCGGCCTCTTCCCGCGCGCCCTGCGCCACGCCCATGGCGTTGGTCATCAGCTGCGAGATATCGTCGAGTACCTTGTTGCGGGTCTGCA
>JAUIBJ010000700.1 GCA_030428025.1 Alphaproteobacteria bacterium | reverse complement strand
GGCGGGCCATCGACAGCGTGCTGGAGCAGGATGTGCAGGATCTTACCGTCTGCATCGCCGATGACGGCTCTGCCGACGGCACGAAGGAGGTGCTCGAACGCCACTACGGCGGCGAGCCGCGGGTGACTTGGGCCCGCAACCGCAACGGCGGGATTGGCTTTGCCTCCAACCGGGCGATCGGGCTGTCCAACAGCCTCTACATCGGCCAGCTCGATTCCGACGATTGCCTCAAGCCAGGCGCAGTGCGGCGGTTGATGGAATATCTCGACGAAAACCCCGATGTCGTCTGCTGCTACAGTTCCTGCGAAAGAATCGACGCCGAGGGGAAGTACCTCGACAATGAATACAGCTGGCCGGTGTTTTCGCGCGAAAAGATGATGATCACCTCGATCACCCATCATTTCCGCATGTTCCGCCGCTATGCCTGGAACCGCACGTCTCACTTCCGCGAGGACATCGTCAATGCGGTCGATTACGACATGTTCCTGAAGCTGAGCGAGACCGGTCAGTTCCACCATATCGAGGAGGTGCTTTATCAGCGCCGCTGGCACGGGGCGAACACCTCGATGGTGAACGAGACCCATCAGACGACCAACACCCACCGCGTCCAGCGCGAGGCGCTGAAGCGGCTGGGGTTGGATCGGCTGTGGGACGTGCATGCCCCCGACCCCGAAGAGCCGCGCCGGGTGACATACCGGCTGCGCGAGGGGGCCGAGATGGTGCTGTTCTGGCCGGATTATTCCTATTCCAACCCCTATCAGAAGCTCCTCTATCACCGGATGCGCGCCCATACCGAGGTGGTGGCGGGCGATATCGACGCGGCGCTGGACCTTGTCCAGCGCAAGGACGGGCCGGCGCGGCTGAGCTTTCATTTGCACTGGCTGAATTTTCTCTTTGCCGATGCCGATGCCGAAACCGCACGCCGCAATGCCGACACCTTCGCCGGGAAGCTGGAAAGCTTCGTGCACAAGGGCGGCCGGCTGATCTGGACCATCCACAACACGGTTTCGCACGACAGCCCGCACCGCGACGTGGAAACCGCCCTGTCCGCGCGCATCGCGGACTTGGCCGATCTGCTGCATTTTCACTGCGCGGGATCGGTCGCGGAGGTGGAGCGGCATTTCCCCGTTCCGAAGGAAAAGGTGCGCATCTCGCCTCATGGCAGCTATGCCGGCTGCTATCCCGACTATGTGCCTCACGCGGCGGCAAGGCGCGCCCTTGGCCTCGATCCGGAGGACGAGGTGCTGCTCTTCGCGGGGCAGGTGCGGCCCTACAAGGGCGTGGAGCAACTGGTTACCGTCTTCCGGCGTATCCTGGCCGACAGGCCGAAGGCACTGCTGCTTCTGGGCGGCGCGCAGGCCTTCGATCCGCTGGCGAATCTCGACCCGGCCCTCACCCCAGAGGAGAGAGCCCGCATCCGGGTGGCCGACCGCTTTCTCGACAATGCCGAATTGCAGCTGTTTTTCGGCGCTGCAGACCTGGCCATCTATCCCTATCGACATATCCTTACATCCGGGTCGATGATGCTGGCGCTGACGTTCGCCACGCCGGTGGTGACGCCGGAGGTGGCGATGACTCGGGAAGTGCTTGCAGGGCGTGAGGCCGGTGTGCTTTATGACCCGGATGGCGGCGACGCCGCCCTCGAAACCGCAATTCGCGACCTGCTCGCGCGCAAGGACGAGGGCAAAGCCGACGCAATGCGCGGCGAGGCTCGCGCGCTGGCGGAAAAACTGGGCTGGCCGGATTTCTCGAGCATCCTGGCCGATAACGCTCCGGGCTAACAACAGGTTGATTGAATGCACCTTTATCTTCATATCGGGACAGGCCGCACCGGAACGCAGTCTCTGCAGGACTTTCTGAAGCACAACAGCCAGAATCTCGCCGAGCACGGCATCTTTTATCCGTTGACCGATGGCAGGAATCACCACAATCCGCTGGCGCTTCCGGTCTGCGGCGACCGGCCCCCACGCTATCTGATGTCGCGCTTCGGCAAGGATGTGGCGCAGAACCTCGTCACCTTCCATGCCTATTTCGACACGCTGGAGGGAATGATCCGCGAGGCGGCACCGAAAACCGTGATCCTCAGCTCCGAATTTCTGGGGCGGAATTTTCCCGAACAGTTGGGCCAGCCCCTTTTCGAGCGGATCCGCGGGCTCTTCGACGACGTGACGGTTGTGGTCTATTTCCGCTCGCCGGCCAGCTACTACCTCTCGGCCGCATTGCAGACGCTCAAGGCCTCGGGCGTTCTCAAGCATCCGTCGAAATCGGTCACCCGAGCGCTCCTGCGCTCCTACGCGCCGCTCGAGGCGAAGACCGTCGTGCGGGAATATAACCGCGACACCCTGATCGAAAGCGATGTCTGCCAGGATTTCATCTCGATCGTCGCACCGGATCTGGTGGGCAAGCTGCCGGTCGGCAGCCGCGAAAAGAACGAAACACTCAGCGCCGAGGTGATGAGCATCATCCAGGACTACCGCAACGAGGTTTGGCCCAAGGCCCACAACATCTTCAACGCCGAGACCGACGGATTG
>JAUIBJ010000699.1 GCA_030428025.1 Alphaproteobacteria bacterium | reverse complement strand
CGGGTTACGGCACCAAGGGTTTCTACCAGGGCCGGGAGGTGCGCCTGGGACGTGCAAGCTGGACCGGGGCCGAAGGCCGGTCGCAGACCGCGACCTTCCTGCGCCTGGGGAAGGGGGCGCCGGTGGCTTTCCTCTTCGCCGACCGGCTGCGCCCGGGCGCGCAAGAGGCGGTTGCCGCGCTGCAGGAGGCGGGCAAGGAGGTCTATCTCATTTCCGGCGACACCACCCCCGCAGTCGAGGCGTTGGCCGCGCGGCTGGGGATCGGCCGCTGGATGGCCGAGGCGCTGCCGGCCGACAAGGCCGCGCGCATTCAGACGATGACGAATGAAGGCCGCCATGTGCTGATGGTGGGTGACGGGCTCAACGATACCGCCGCGCTGGCCGCTGCGCATGTGTCGATCTCGCCGGCCTCGGCGCTCGATGCCGCGCGGGTCGCAAGCGACATCGTGCTTCTGGGCGGCGATCTGTCGCCCATCGCCGCGGCCTGCGGCACGGCGCGTTCGGCCACGCGGCGCATCCGGGAAAACTTCCGCATTGCGACGGTCTACAACGTGGTCGCGGTGCCGCTGGCGGTGGCAGGGCTCTGCTCACCCCTGATCGCGGCCTTGGCGATGTCGGCCTCGTCGATTACCGTTTCGCTCAACGCCCTGCGCCTGAGGTGATCCCATGAACATCCTCACCTATCTCATTCCGATCTCGCTGATCATGGGCGGGCTGGGGCTGGCCTTCTTCATCTGGACGGTAAAGACCAACCAATACGACGACCCCGAGGGTGACGCCCGACGCATCCTGAGCGACGAATACGACGACAGGCCCAAACCCTGAGGGCCGTTTCCTTTTCGACCCTCCGCAACCCCGGCGGGCCCGTTTTCCGCGCGGAAAACGGTGCCTGGCGGTATCGATAGGATGAAAGCCCCGCCCGCCCAGGACAGGGCCATAGGCGCGGCGGAAGGGCTTAACCCGCAGGTTCGATCATGAAACAGGTGATCTTCTTGGCCTGAAGCCGGCGACAGGCCAGTTCCGCCGTCTCGCGCGACAGCCCCATGAAGTTGGCATCATAGCCGCCGGTCCGCTTGAGCACCTTGCGCAGGCTGCCGTCCAGCGTAGACATCTCGTTGAGCGCGATCTGCAACAGCACCTTGCGGGCCTTGTACTGGCTGGGATAGCGGCCCACGGTGATCCCCCAGTGGCGCCCGCCGGAGGTGGAGAGCCGCTCGATCACTTCCTGTTCCGGGTCGCCCGCCGGTTCGTCCACTTCGTTATGGGTCAGGACCAGGCTTTCCGGCCGCGCCTCCGGAGTCACGTCCGGCGTCACCGCCGCCGTCGCCACCGTCACAGCCTCTGCCGCTTCTTCCTCGGGCGCTTCCCGAGCCGCCGCATCGGCCGCCTCGGTGACTTGTGCTGCGATCACCGCCTTCTCTATATCCTCCTGATCGGCCACCACCAACGGAACCGGTGCCTCTGTCTCGGGCCGCGCCTTGGGCCTCAGGCTGCGTTTGACGGCCGCGGCGGACGTGACCCGCACCTTCTTGCCGTAGCTGTCCGGTGCATCGCTGCCACCGATCTTGCCCATATAGGCCGGGCGGGCCGGTTTGTTGAGCGCCACGCGGCTTGGCGCGCGGCGGAAGCCCAGATCGAGAAGCTCCGCCACCTTGGCGTTGCGCGAGGCGGTGGAGCGCCCGCCGAAGACGGTGGCGATGATGCGCTTGCCGTCGCGCTCGGCGCTGGCGGTCAGATTGAAGCCCGCGGCGCGGGTATAGCCGGTCTTGATCCCGTCGGCACCCTGATAGCTTTGCAGCAGCTTGCGGTTGGTATGGCGCACCTCGCGCACGCCGGCATCGGCGGTCAGGCGCGAGAAGAGGTTGTAATATTGCGGGTAGTCGAAGAACAGGTGCCGCCCCAGAATGGTCATGTCGCGGGCCGTCGACAGATGCCCGTTCTCCGTCAGGCCATGGGCGTTCTTGAAGGTGGTGCGGGTCATCCCCAGCGCCTTGGCTGTGCGGTTCATCCGCCGGGCGAAACTGGCCTCGGATCCCTCGATCGCCTCGGCCAGCGCGGTGGCCGCGTCATTGGCCGATTTCACCGCCGCCGCCCGGATCAGATAGCGCAGGCGAATGCTCTGCCCGGCGCGCAGGCCCAGCTTGCTGGGCGGCTCGCTGGCGGCATGGCTGGAAATCTTGACCCGGTCGTCAAGGCCGATCTCGCCGTTCTCGACGGCCTCGAAGACGACATAGAGCGTCATCATCTTGGTCAGCGACGCGGGATGCAGGCGGGTGTCGGCATTGCGCGAATGCAGCACCTCGCCCGATCGGGCGTCCATCACCAGCGCGGCATAGGGCGCCGCCGCCGCGCTGAGGGGGACGATCAGAAACATCCAGATGGCGGCTAGTATCACCAGCCCCCATTTAATGGGCTGTCTGCTACGGGTTCTCATGAACCTGCTCTTCTCTGCCTCGTGCCGCCGGTTTTCCGGCGGGCGCTTTTTTGCTCGATTGAAGCTAGCACAGGGAGAAATCCGAATAAAGCATTCATTTT
>JAUIBJ010000698.1 GCA_030428025.1 Alphaproteobacteria bacterium | reverse complement strand
CTCCCAGAACGGCGCGAAATCCTGGAACTGGGCCTTCTCGGGGTTGTAGTAATGCGCGGCGGTGTAATGCACGTCCGCCGTAAACCAGACGGTGTTGGCGATATTGGCCGTCTTGATGAAGCGCAGCAGATCGGCGATTTCCAGTTCGCGGCCCTTGGCGGCGCCGTTGTCGCCGTTGGCTACCGCTTCCTGACCGCCGCCAACCACCAGGCCGATCGGCATGTCGGAGGCAATGACCTTCCAGGTGGCCGAAGATTGCGCGAGTTCCCGCTTGAGCCAGGCCACCTGCTCGGCGCCGAGGATACGGCTGTCGTCGGTCAACTCCTCCTGCATGTTATCGCTGTTGGGTCCGCGATAGGAGCGCAGGTCGAGAAAAAACACCTCCAGCATCGGGCCATAGGAGATCTTGCGATAGACGCGGCCCGGTTCGGCCGGGGTATAGCGGATCGGCGTCATCTCGTGGAAGGCGCGGCCGGCCCGGGCGGCCAGCAGCATGACCGATTTCTCGGTGTAACGATCGTCATCCATCAGCGAGCGCGAGGAGGACCAGTTGTTCACCACCTCATGGTCGTCCCACTGAAAGAAGGTGGGCGCGACGGCATTCATGGCCTGCACATGCGCGTCCATCATGTTGTACTTCCACTGGCCGCGGAACTCGTCCAGCGTCTCGGCCACCTTGCGCTTTTCGTCGGTCAGCGTGGTGTTCCTCCAGATCACCGTGCCATCCTTCTCTACCTCGTCCTTCATCGGTCCGTCCGCATAGATCGTGTCGCCGGAATGGAGGAAGAAATCGGGCGAATGCTTTGCCATGGTGGCATAGGTCACCATGCCCTCGTCGTCGATGCCCCAACCCTGCCCGGCAGTGTCGCCCGACCAGGCGAAGCGGATATCGCGGCGTCCGGCGGGGGCGGTGCGGAAGCGGCCCGTGATCGGCTCGCTGACGGCATTCACGTCCGACAGATCCTGCGCTGTAAAGCGGTAGAAGATCTCCTGATCCGACGGCAAACCCTCGACCAGACGCTTCACCGCCAGATCGCCCTCGGGCAGAGCGTCGAGCGGCGCCAGGCGCATGGCGTTGTCGAAGCTTTCGGTGGTCGAAACCTCCATCATCACCTTCGATGGGCGATCGGTGCGGGTCCAGATCATGCCCGAGGACTTGTCGACATCGCCCGACTGGACGCCATGGGTGAAGACGGGACGCGAGGCCGCGCGGCTGATCGCCGGCATGGCCAGCGTCGCGGCAAAGGCCGTACCGGAGGCCAGAACGGCCCGGCGGGTGGGACGGATGAGCTTGGTCATTGGGGGGCTCTCCCTCTGCTGGTTTTCCATTGGGTTTGGAATGAATGCAGAAGGACATTGAGCGCGCGTCTGTGAAGCGCGCTCAACGGGACTTTAAAAACTTGGACATGGTTTTGTGACGGTTTCGCTCAGGCCCGCACAAGGGCCTCGTAATCCTCGGCGATACCGCGGGTCAGCGCGCCCACCTCGAAATTGTAGTCGCCGATCTTGCCCACCGGTGTCACCTCGGCTGCCGTGCCCGTCAGCCAGCATTGCTCGAACCCTTCCAGCTCTTCCGGCATGATGTGGCGTTCGTGCACCTTGACCTGGCGTTTTTCGAGCATGCCAATCACTGTCTGCCGCGTCAGGCCGTTGAGGAAGCAGTCGGGCTTGGGCGTGTGCACCTCGCCGTCCTTGACGAAGAAGATGTTTGCGCCCGTCGCCTCGGCCACGTAGCCGCGATAGTCGAACATCATCGCGTCGGAACAGCCTTTCGCCTCGGCGGCATGCTTGCTGAGCGTGCAGATCATGTAGAGGCCGGCGGCCTTGGCATGGCAGGGGATTGTTTCGGGGCTGGGCCGTTTCCATTTGGAGATATCCAGCCTGGCGCCCTTCATCTTGGCATCGCCGTAATAGGCACCCCATTCCCATGCGGCGATGGCCAGACGCACGGGGTTGCGCGCGCTCGCGACGCCCATGTCCTCGCCCACGCCGCGCCAGGCCACCGCCCGCACATAGGCGTCGGTCAGCCCGTTGGCCTTCAGAACCTCGGCCTTGGCCGCCTCGATCTGGTCCACCGAGAAGGGAATTTCGAAATCGAGCTGACCGGCCGAGAAATGCAGCCGCTCGGTATGTTCCCGGCTTCTGAAGATCCGGCCGTTATAGGCCCGCTCGCCTTCGAAAACAGAGCTGGCATAGTGCAGCGCGTGGGTGAGGATGTGTACATTGGCGCCCCGCCAGTCGGTCAGGGTGCCATCCATCCAGATCTTGCCATCGCGATCGTCATAGCCAGCCATTTCGATACTCCTTTGCAGGCCACATTTTCATTTGTTGCGCAAGTTACGTCCGAACCGGACATAAAGTTGCGCCAAAACTGCGACTCGCTACCAGTTTGACCTTGGAATGTCAACAAAGCTGACTTAATATGACGACGCGGACCATTTCTTGTGATCGGGAGGCCTTATGCCGGATGTCCAAGGCGGCGAAAACCTGCTGTTTTTGACTGACGAGCAGCTGCGGCAGGGTATCGAGGCGATGTTCTTCGCCTATCGCGG
>JAUIBJ010000697.1 GCA_030428025.1 Alphaproteobacteria bacterium | reverse complement strand
GGCGACAACGTGGGCTTCACGGTGGAACTGATCGCGCCGATCGCGATGGAAGACGGCCTCCGCTTCGCCATCCGCGAAGGCGGCCGCACCGTCGGCGCTGGCGTCGTCTCCAAAATCATCGAGTAACGGCGGCCGTTGCTCAGAAGGAGCAACGGGAGCCCGCACCGTGAAAATTCAGAAGGCCGCTCCGAATGGGGGGCGGCCTTTTTTCGTAGTGTACACCAATGCACCGAGGTTTGCTGCGCGAGATGTAGCCGTCATTCGTATATATTGCTGCCGCCAACGAAACGCGGGTAGACGCATGCCAGTTTGTGCCCGTCAGGATCGCGCAGGTAGGCAACATAGAACTCTGGTCCATAGGCGTCTCGTGTTCCGGGACAACCTTCATCGGTTCCGCCATGCGCGAGACCAACGGAATGAAACTCCCGAACTTGCGCGGCGCTTTCTGCCCGGAATGCAAACATTGTTCCATTTCCGGAAGATGCTGGCTTTTGATCGAAAGTAGGGCAAATACAGAAGCTGAAGCCACGCTCCAGATTTCCTCCCCAAGATGCCCACCCTTCCGTCCACGCGGGTTGGCGTGGTTGCTTCAGGACTGCGAAAATCGCGTCGTAAAAGACTTCTGCGCGCTCGAGGTTTTCTGTGCCAACGGTGATGTAGATCAGCATTTATTATATCCTATGAAAGCCGAGCCTTGGATGTACCAGGAAGGGCCTCGCCGTCTGCATAGGGCTCTTTGCGGAATTTAGCGCCTTACTTCCCCGGCACCCACGGTTCCCGCTCCACCATCCGGTCGGCTTCGGCGGTGATGTCGTTGAGCAGCGTTTCGATACTGGTTCGCAGCCGTTCCAGCGTCGCGTCATCGGCTTTGCGGGGAACGGTTTCGGTCCATTCCCGGCAGATGAACACGCCGTCGGTCCAGGGGCGGGGCAGCAGCATCCTGTCCCAGGTGCCGGCCTCGGTGCCGTGGCGGGCCGAACAGGTGATCGCAAACACCCGTTTGCCCGAGGTGCGTGCCCAGACCAGCGGCACGGTGGAGGAAATCCGTTCCGGCCCGCGCGGCCCGTCTGCCGCGATGCCGATCGAAATACCCTGCTTGATCTTTCCCAGCACTTCGCGCGACAGCGCGACATGGCGCTTGTGGCTGGACATCGCGATCGTGTCCATGCCGAACAGTTTCTGCACCCGGCCCACCATGCTGCCGGCGCGTGCCGCCGACGTGATCGAACAGACCTGCCCCTTGTCGAGCGGAAAGAAGTAGGGCGACAGCGCCAGTCGCTGATGCCAGAGCACCACGATCACCGGTTCGCCCTGTTCCAGCACCGCGTCGAGGGGTTCATAGCCGATGCGGCGCCATTTGCCGGTGCGGTGGACCAGGCGGATATAGGACGCAACACGCCGGGCGACCCAGTTCTGGACGCCTTCGCTGTCGGCAATTTTCTTTCGCAAACTCATACCCGCACCCCTCGTACACCATCTCTTAGACCATCGGCGGGGGCATGGGAACGTCTCGTCGCGCGGTCAGTTTTCCCTTGCCCCCGAACCTGTGCTGGCATAGATCAGGCCCGTCCTGCAGGGGTATAGCTCAGTTGGTAGAGCGACGGTCTCCAAAACCGTAGGTCGCGGGTTCGAACCCTGCTGCCCCTGCCATTTCCCACCATTTACATGAGACGCAGGGGCGTGGTTCCGGGCGTATCCGCCGGCCGAACCTGTCGGCCGACGGCTGTGGTCGGGGCCGGTTCAGAAGAACCCGAGCTTGTTGGGGTTGTAGCTGACCAGCATGTTCTTGGTCTGCTGATAATGGTCGAGCATCATCTTGTGGGTCTCGCGCCCGATGCCCGACTGCTTGGCGCGGCCAAAGCGGTAGGCGCGGGTGCCGTCGCGGGTCCAGACACCGGCGCCGAGGCCGTACATGGTGTCGTTGGCGATGGCGAGCGCCTCTGCCTCGTCCTTGAAGGTGGTGACCGACACCACGGGGCCAAAGATCTCTTCCTGAAAGACGCGCATCTTGTTGTGGCCCTTCAGGATTGTCGGCTGGACATAGAAGCCGTTGGTCAGGTCGCCGTCGAACCGGGCCGCATCGCCGCCGACCAGAACCTCGGCGCCCTCTTCAACGCCGATTGTCAGGTAGGACATGATCTTGTCCTGCTGTTCGCGGCTCGCTTGCGCGCCGACCATGGTCGCCATGTCGCGGGGATCGCCCTGCTTGATTGCCTTCACCCGGTCGATGCAACGGGCGATGAACGCCTCATAGATGTCCTCCTGCACGAGTGCACGCGACGGGCAGGTGCAGACCTCGCCCTGATTGAAGGCAAAGAGCACGAACCCTTCGACAGCCTTGTCGAGAAAGGCGTCGTCCTGCGCCATGACATCGCTGAAGAAGATGTTGGGCGACTTGCCCCCCAGTTCGAGCGTGACCGGGATCAGGTTTTCGGTTGCCGCCTGCATGATCAGCTTGCCGGTCTGGGTCGATCCGGTAAAGGCGATCTTGGCGATGCGCGGAGATTTCGCCAGCGGTGCGCCAACCTCGGCGCCATAGCCGTTCACGATGTTCAGCA
>JAUIBJ010000033.1 GCA_030428025.1 Alphaproteobacteria bacterium | reverse complement strand
TGTCGCGCATCAGAAGATGGATGCCCAGCGGCGGCGGCCCTCCCGCCGCCTTGATCCGGGCGAAGACCCTCTCGAAGAAATCCAGCGTGAAATCCCGCCGCTCGCGCTCGGCCAGGGGGGTGAAGCCGGCCTTGGCGGCGGCATCGCGGTACCGTTCCGGCGGATCGACGAAAGAGAAATCGCCCGCCTCCGCCCAGGGGAAGGGGAAGGTGAGCGGCGCATCGCTGTGGCGCATCACGTCGAAAAGCGCGAATGTTCCGCCGGGGGCCAGTACGCGGGCGGTCTCGGCGAAGAGCCTGTCCTTGTCCTCGATATTCATGCCCACATGGAACATCGTGGCAAGATCGACGCTGCCTGCCTCAACCGGCAGGTCGAGTGCGCTGCCCACCGCGAAGGCGGTCCGGTCGTCGAGGCCCACCAGCCGGCTGAGTGCCTGCGCGGTTTCCACATAGACCGGCGTCAGATCCACGCCCTGCACCCTGGCGCCGGTACCGGTGGCGATATGACGGGCGGTGCCGCCGATGCCGCTGCCGATATCCAGCACGCGGGTGTCCGGGGTGATTTCAAGCTGTACCAGAAGCGCGTCGGTCGCCTCCTTGCCGCCGGTGTGGAACTCGTCCACCGGCTTGAGGTCTTCCGGCGCGGGGGCGTCGGGGTCGGCGCCCGACGCTTTCAGCGCAGAACGGATGGCGTCGAGGATCTCATCGACGGAATAGTGATCTGCAACTCGGATCTCCAGCGCGGTCATGGGGATATCCTTTCGCGTATGCTGTGGCCTATCCCCTATCCTACACCCGACTCAGAGCCGCATGAATGTCTTCGGCTGCATCCCGCCCCTCGGCCACCGCCGTCACCGTAAGGTCGTCGCCGCCGGCGGCACAGTCGCCCCCGGCCCAGACACCTTCGATGCTGGTCCGCCCCGCGCCGGTCACGGCGATCTTTCGGCCGTCGAGCGCGGGCAGGTCTTCGCCCACCAGCGTTTGGCCGATGGCGCGGAACACCTGATCGGCGGGCAGGCGGAAAGTCTGGCCGGTGGGGGCGAGGTCGTCATCGGTATATTCGAACTCGATCTCGCGCACTGCGCCATTGCCATGCACCGCCCGGGGCGTGGCGTTGGTGATGATCCTCACGCCTTTCGAGGCCGCCAGATCCTGCTCGAAGACCGAGGCGTTCATCCGCTCGCGCCCCCGGCGATAGACCAGCGTGACGTTGAGCGCGCCCAGAAGCCTGGCCTGCACCGCGGCGTCGATGGCGGTCATGCCGCCGCCGATCACCACCACATCGCGACCAATGGGCAGGTGCGACAGGTCTTCGGCCTGGCGCAACTCGGCGATGAAATCGACCGCATCGGCCAAGCCGTCCTTGTCCTCTCCGTCGAGCCCGAGGGCGTTCACGCCGCCCAGCCCGATGCCGAGGAAAACAGCGTCGTAACCCTCGCGAAGCGTGTTCAGCGTCAGGTCGCGGCCCAGCCGCTTGCCGGTCTCCACCGTGATGCCGCCGATCTGCAGCAGCCAGTCCACTTCGCGGGCAGCGAAATTGTCGACCGTCTTGTAGGCGGCGATGCCGAATTCATTGAGCCCGCCGGGCTTGTCGCGTCCGTCGAAGACGGACACCTCGTGCCCGTGCATGGCCAGGCGATGCGCGCAGGCAAGCCCCGCCGGCCCCGCCCCGACAACCGCGACGCGTTTGCCGGTGGGTTCGGCCCGGGTGAAGGGGTGACGATTCTTTTCCATTAGCCGGTCGGTCGCATAGCGCTGCAACTGGCCGATCAGCACCGGCTTGCCCTCGGCCACCTCGCGCACGCAGACCTCTTCGCAGAGCGTCTCGGTGGGGCAGACGCGGGCGCACATGCCGCCCAGGATGTTCTGGCTGAGGATGGTTTCCGCCGCCGCCTCGGGCGTGCCGGTGGCGATCTGGCGGATGAAGAGGGGGATGTCGATGTCGGTGGGACAGGCCGTGACACAGGGCGCGTCATGGCAGAAATAGCAGCGATCGGCGGCCACCAGCGCCTCGTGATCGTCCAGCCTGGGGTGCAGGTCCGAGAAGTTTTCGGCGTAGTCATCGGCCGCAAGCCGGCCGGCCACGACCCCGGGGGTCAGCGCGTTCTGGGTCAATTCGTCCTCCCTGACAGAACCGATTTGACCACCAGTATGCCACAGTGAGTTTTTTTATCAATTGGTAAAATTTTAGCAAATGTGCGGGGATAGGAATTGCGGCCTTAGCGTGGAAGATAGGAATTGGCTGTTCCGACGATGCGCCGAGACGTTCGGCCTGAATCCGCGCGCGCATCTGGTTCGGGCGTAGGGTGGGCAGTCCTGCCCACCCAAAATCGGTGGGGTTTGAATTCCCCGCGTAAAGGCCGGCCTGTCAGCGTGATTTCTCGTGTTGCAGCCTCTGTCGGGCGATTTCCTCGTTGCGTGTGGCCTTTTGCTGGTCTGCGAGGCACCGTTCGACGTAGTTCAGATGCGCTTCGACCGCCCCGCGCGCGCCCTGTGCGTCGCGCGCCTGAAGCGCCGCGTTGATCGCCCGGTGCTGGTCAAGCAGGGCGCCGCGTGTGGTGCGCTGGCGGAACATCATCTGACGGTTGTAGAACACCCCCTCGCGCAGAAGCTGGAACATCGAACGGACCATGTGCAGCATCACCACGTTGTGGCTGGCCTCGATGATGGCCATGTGAAACTCGGCGTCGAGCCTTGCCTCCTCTTCCGGGCTGCGTCGTGAATGGGCGGCCTCCATCTTGGCGAAGATCTCGGCCACCACCTTCAGATCGGTATCCGAGGCCAGTCTTGCGGTGCGTTCGGCGGCCAACCCTTCCAGATCGCGGCGGAAGGCGATATAGTCGAACACCGCCTCGTCATGTTCCGAGAAGAGCCGGATCAGCGCCTCGGAAAAGGCATTGCCCAGCACATCGGCCACAAAGATCCCCGCGCCCGCCCGGGTGGTCAGCAGGCCCTTGTCCTGCAGCGCGCCGACCGCCTCGCGCAGGGACGGGCGCGAGACGCCCATCCGCTCGGCCAGTTCCCTTTCCGCCGGCAGCCGTTCTCCCGGGCGGAGGATTCCGCGCAGGATCAGCTTCTCGATCTGCCGGGTCACGGCGGTGGAGAGCTTTTCCGGGGTGACTTTCTGAAATGGCATCGGGGCGTTCCTGTGGGTGACCGGGCAGCGAGCATAGAGCTCGGCGCCGACCTCTGGCGGGCGGGGCGATGCCTCCCCCGGGGTGGTTTCGAACAGAAAACGGGGCATCGGACGTGACCGGCATATTGGCCTGCCCGCCCGGCCCCGGTCAATGCAGCGTGAACAGCGAGACGATGCCGACGCCGATCAGGCTGAGCGCCCAGAGCAGATCGAGGTTGAACCAGCTCCTCGACAGAAAGCGCAGCCCCAGCCAGTGATATACCCCAACCGCCAGGATGCCGCCAGCGCCCGCCATGGCCATTGTGTGCACCACCGCCACGGTGAAGGCGGCGCCGGTGTTGGAGGACATGAGCGCGAAGGCCGCGCGGTGGCCCGCGCCCTCTGCCGCAAGATTGCACAGGCCCAGATAGATCGGCACCAGCATCAGCCCGGCCCCGTGCGCCATGGCGGCCAGGAACGACCACAGAGCCAGTCGCGAGGGTGGTACCCGGGCCAGAAAGCGCGGGTGACGTCGCGTGATGAGCAGGTAGAGGCCCATCGCGATAACCAGCGCGGCCGCGCCGATGCGGATCTCGCGCTGCCATTCCACCAGCGTCAGCATGGCCGAGAACGGCAGCAGGATTGCCGTCATCGCCACGAAATGACCCAGGCTCAGCGCCGCCAGCGCCTTGTATAGGCTGCCGGTCTTCCGCTCCATCAGCGCCGAGGAGACGGCCAAAGGCCAGCCCATGCCCGGGTTCAGCCCGTGATAGAGGCCCGAGGCGATCACGGCCCACCAGAGAGCCGTGATCGAGATCGTATCCGCCACGGAGTCAGACGGAAGGGTAGCAGAAGCTGTCGGTCGAGCAATCGCCGCCTTCCAGCCGGATCTGGTGCGAGCGGTAGCCTTTCGGGAACTCGATATAGAAGTCCTTGTCGAGCTCCAGCCCGCCGTTTTCGCCCACGTTGGCCATCACCATCTGGCCACCCTCGTCATCGGGATAGAACTGATCGTCCCATGTCGAATAAAGCGAGTTGGTCCAGTAGACGCGCTTGCCGTCGCGGCTGATCTCCACCATCTGGGGCCCATAGGCGAAATCCTTGCCGTTGGGGTGCTTGGCGCCGCGGGCGATGCCGCCGATTTCCACCTTGCCGGCCAGCTTCGGGTTCATCGGGTCGGAGACATCGTATTGGTGCATCTCGCCCATGCCCCAGCAGGCGACATACAGATACTTGTCGTCGAGGCTGAGGTCGATATCGGTGACCAGCGGCGGCACGGCCTCGAAGCCTTGCAGCAGCGGTGGCAGGTTCTCGGCCTTCTCGGGGCGCGGATCGATGGTGAGGGTCTTCTTGGCCTCGAAGGTGCCGTCCTCCTTCTGCCACCAGGTAAAGATCGCCCCTTGCAGGTTGGTGGTATCCACCACCACGCCGCAGAAGCCGTAATCTTTCGACGGGTCGTGTGCCGGGCGGATCTCCAGCGCCATCTGGTGATTCTCGCCAAGGTCGATGGTCTGGACGTTCTTGCGTTCGCGCAGGTTCCAGAAATGGATCGAATGGCCGTATTTGTTCGACAGCAGATCCTCGGGCACGATGCCGTTCTCGAATTGCGGCGGCAGGCCCCATTCGGAACTGACCATGTAGTCGCGCGGCAGGTTCCACCAGAAATCGTAATGCTTGTCCTGCTTGCCGCGGTCGATCTCATAGCGGCCGATGATGTCGAAGGTTTCGCAATCGAGGATGAAAATGCCCGGCGGGCCGTCGGTGCCATCCTCGCCGCCCCCGCCCAGGGTCGAGACATAGATGCCTTCGGGGCCGCAATGGATGGTGTGGGGGCGGGAATAGCCGGTCTTGGCAAAGACCTCCTCCGGCTCGATGATCTTGTGGATCTTCGCCTTGAGCGGCTCCTTCACGTCGATCACGTAAATGCGTGACGAGCGGATGCCGGGGACGATCAGATAGCGGCGCTCGAGAAAGGCATGGCCGGTAAGCGGCGACAGGGCCGAGGAGCAGGCGTTCCAGCCGAAATGGTGAAACTCGTCGCCTTTGTTGGGCATGATAACCTGATGGACGATCTGGCTGTAAGTCTTCGAGGTCGGATCGACATCGACCACCGCCAGCCCGTCGGGCTGCGAGCCGTCAGGCGACAGCATCAGGGTGAAGGCCAGCGATTCGGCCGGGGCCTCCATGGCGATCTTGGGCGAGGGGTAAAAAGTAGGATCAGGTCTTAAATTCATTGTGTTTTCCTCCCGTTGGCGAGGCGTGTTCGGGCTGATGACGCCCGCGCCGCAGAAAGAAGCCTGCCACAGAATGAATTGTCAGACAATTGAAGCCTTGCCCTCGGAACGCAAGCTGCACCGTGACCTTGCGGCCCACGGTGCAGCATCTGTCACGGAATAGGGCGGACAGGGCCGGCTCAGTTCCAGAAACCCTCGTCGACGCCTTCCAACGCTTCGAGTTCTTCCTCGCTCAGCCGCGTCACATAGGCATAGGTCTGATCGTCCACGGCCACCAGGTTCAGATCGTCCACCGAAACGACCACATGCTTGTCGGCGATGTCGAGAAAGCCGCCGACCTCGGCCACCAGACCGATCAGCTTGCCGTCTTCCGACAGCACCAGATCCTCGATCTCGCCGATCTCGTTCCAGTCGCTGCCGATTTCGTCATGGATGGTCTCGGAATTCCAGCCTTCGTCGTTGGCGGCGTTGGTGGTGTAGATGTTGCCGCCGGTGATGTCGCGCGAGCGGATCAACGCGCCCTGCATGCCGGCCATGTCGGCGCTCGCGGACATCTTGCTGTCGCCGTGGTTATCGGCCATCGCGCCGCTTGCTGCGATCGACAGCACCATCGCGGATCCATAAAGAAACTTCATTGTTTACCTCCTTTGCGTCTGCCTTTGGATAACAGGCAGTGACCGCAAAGGTTCCCGCCGGCACGCCGCTTGCCGCGCCGACGGTGGCTCAGAACTCCACCCCGATCTGCGCCTTGACGCCAGAGCGGAACGGGTGCTTGACCAGTTCCATCTCGGTCACCAGATCGGCGATCTCTATCAGCTCGTCCTTGGCGTTGCGCCCGGTGAGGACCACATGGGTCATGTCGGGCTTTTCCTCCACGAGGAACTGCACCACCTCGCCTATGTCCAGATAATCATAGCGCAGAGCGATGTTGATCTCGTCCAGCAGCACCATTCTGTTGCTGTCGTCGCGGATAAGTTCCTTGGCCTTTTCCCAGGCGGCCTGCGCCATCTCGGTGTCGCGGGTGCGGTCCTGGGTTTCCCAAGTGAACCCCTCGCCCATGGTGTGAAAGGCGCAGATGTCGGAGAACTTCGAAAGGATCAGGTCGCGCTCGCCCGTCGACATTCCGCCCTTGATGAACTGCACCACCGCGCATTTCATGTCATGGGCGATGCAGCGGAAGATCATGCCGAAGGCGGCCGAGCTCTTGCCCTTGCCCTTGCCGGTATGGACGATGATCAGGCCCTTCTCGTCGGTCTTGGTGGCCATGATCTTGTCGCGGGCGGCCTTCTTCTTGGCCATCTTCATCGCGTGGCGGTCTGGATCGTCGGTCATCTTCGCCCTCCCTTTGGCGCCCGACATTGGGCGAGCGGGGCGCCGGGTGCAAGCGGGGTTTTCTTCCCCGCGCCGCGTGGGCGGGCATTAACCCCGCCTTAACCACGCCCGCGCGATCAGGGGGAATGCGCCTCGTCCTGCCCCTGCTTCTGCTGACCTCCTTCGCGGCCTGCGACATGCCCGGCCCCGGGTATTCCGGCGTGGCGCCGGTGCGGATGCATCTGGGCGGCAGCAGCTTCGACATCAGGGTGACGGGCCGCCGGGCCGAGGCGATCCGGGTGAACGCCGAATGGGCGCCACGGCTTGCGGCGGTGGCTCCGCAGGCGGTGTTGGCGATCGAAAGCGTCAGCGGCTGCAAGGTGCACCGGCTGACCGGAGATGCGGCGCGGATGGTGGCGCGCCTCGATTGCGGCTCTGGTCCGCCGCCGCCGCCCCCGACCAGCGGCGAGCTGTTCTGCGGGCTGGACCTGCACGAGGATGGCGAAACCGGCAGCCTTTACTGCGTGCCGTCGGATCAGACCTTCCCGCAGCCCGGTTAGGGCGCGTGGCCCCCGTGCCGGGCCGCCTCGATCCGGGCGCGGGCGGAATTGGAACGGGGCACCCACAGCCCCCTGTCCATCGCCTCCTTCAGCCGCTCGGCAATCTCGCGCAGGGCCGGCGCGTTGTGCTCCTCGATAAAGGCGCGGGTGTCGTCGTCTTCCAGAAAGGCGGCCTCGACCAGGTCGAAATGGTGGTCGCGCACGGCGCCTGTGGTGGCGGAGAAAGCAAAGAGATAGTCCACCGTGGCGGCAATCTCGAAAGCGCCCTTGTAACCGTGCCGCTTGACCCCCTCGATCCATTTGGGGTTCACCACGCGGGAGCGCACCACCCGCCCGATCTCGTCTTCCAGTGTCCGGATCACCGGGCGTTCGGGGCGGGAATGGTCGTTGTGATAGATGGGCCGGTCCTGCCCCTGCAGGGTGCTGACCGCCGCCGCCGCGCCGCCCTCGAACTGGTAGTAATCGTCGGAATCGAGGATATCGTGCTCACGGTTGTCCTGATTCTGAACGATGGCCTCAGTCTGTTTCAGCCGGGTTTCAAAGCCTGCTCGGTCGGGCCTTCCCTCTTCCTTGGCGCCATAGGCATAGCTGCCCCAGGTGAGATACGCCTCGGCCAGATCGGCCTTGCCGGACCAGAGCCGCTCGTCGATGAGCGCCTGCAACCCCGCGCCATAGGCACCCGGCTTGGAGCCGTAGATGCGCACGCCGGTGCCCTCGGCCTTCGCCCGCGCCGCGGCGGGGTTGAGGTCTTCGGGCTCGTCGAGTGCCTGCACGGCCCGCGCCGCACTGTCGAAGAGCGCGATGAGTTGTGGAAAGGCATCGCGGAAAAAGCCGGAAATGCGCAAGGTCACGTCCACCCGGGGCCGGCCCAGAACGCCCTGCGGCAGTACCTCGAACCCGGTGACGCGGCGGTTGGCCGCGTCCCATTTGGGCTTCACCCCCATCAGTGCCAGGGCCTGCGCGATATCGTCGCCGCCGGTGCGCATGTTGGCCGTGCCCCAGGCCGTGAGCAGCATCGTTCGCGGCCAGTCGCCATGGGTCTGGAGGTGCTTTTCGATCAGCAGGTTGGCCGATTTCCACCCCAAGGCCCAGGCGGTGGGGGTGGGTACGGCGCGGCTGTCCACCGAGAAGAAGTTGCGCCCGGTGGGCAGCACGTCCAGCCGCCCGCGCGTGGGCGCGCCCGAGGGAGCCGGAGGCACGAAGCGGCCCGCCAGCGCGTCCAGCAGCCCCCGGCCCTCGTCCGGCCCGCACCGGCCCAGCGTGGGGCAGATATGGCTGCCGATCTCCGCCATCACCGCGGCCGAGGCCGGGCCGGGTGGGGTGGCGTCCTCGGCGAACTGTGCAACGGCCAGCAGTTCCAGCCGTTCCACCGTATCGCCGGTGCTGCGCCAGGGGTCATCCGCCACGTGCATCAAAGCCTGCGGCCTTGGGCCCTGCCACGCGGCCGCCATGTCGCAGTCGAGCGGATCGAACCCCAGCCCGAGATCGTCGGCCAGCGCCCGGATCAGCGAGGCATCGCCGCCCTTCCCCTCGCCTCGCGGCACGCGGGCGAGCGCGATGGTCAGGTCGAGGAACTGCCGTCCCGTGGGCGACTGACCGAAGACATGCAGACCGTCGCGGATCTGGGCCTCCTTCAGCTCGCACAGGTAGGCGTCGAGCTTGGCGAGGTCCGTCTCCTCGTCCTCGCCGCCCATGCCCACATCGCGGTCGAGCCCCGTGGCTGAGGCCATGGTCAGGATTTCCCGCCGCAGATGCGCGATTCGGCGCGGGTCGACCCCCGCCGCCTCGTAATATTCGTCCACCAGCGCCTCGAGATCCTTCAGAGGCCCGTAGGTCTCGGCCCGCGTGAGCGGCGGCGTCAGGTGGTCGACGATCACCGCCTGCGCCCGGCGTTTCGCCTGTGTGCCCTCGCCCGGATCGTTGACGATGAAAGGGTAGACATGCGGCGTGGGGCCGAAGACGGCTTCCGGCCAGCAGGTCTGCGATAGCGCCAGGGCCTTGCCGGGCAGCCATTCGAGATTGCCGTGCTTGCCCATATGCACGATCGCCTGTGCGCCGAACTGGTGCCTGAGCCAGATGTAGAAGGCGAGATAGTTGTGCGGCGGCACGAGGTCGGGGGAATGGTAGGTATCAGTGGGGTCGATATTGTAGCCCCGGGCGGGCTGCACGCCCACGACCACGTTGCCATATTGCAGCACCGACAGGCTGAACCGCCCGCAATCCACCTCGCCTTGCGTGAAGAACGGGTCGGCCTCGGGCGGGCCCCAGCGGGTTTCCATCGCCTCGCGCAACTCCCACGGAAGCTGGCCATAGTCGATCATGTAATCGGCAAGGCTCAGCTCCACCCCGCCCCGGCGCTCGGCCCGGTCGGTCAGCCAGTTCGTCGGCCCAGCCATCACCGCCTGCATCAGCGCGTCGCTGTCGCTGGGCGCGCCGGTGACGCGATATCCGGCTTCCTCCAGAAGCCGCAGCACGTGCACCGTTCCGGCGGGCGTGTCGAGGCCGACCCCGTTGGCCAACCGCCCGTCCTTGTTGGGATAGTTGGCCAGCACCAGAGCCACCTTGCGCTCTGCCTCCGGTGTATCGCGCAGCCTGGACCAGTTCGCCGCCAGCCGTGCCACGAAATCGATCCGGTCCCCTTGCGCGCGATAGGTGGCGATGGGGCATTCCGTAGCCTCGTCGAAGAATGCCTCGTCCTTGAAGCTGACGGCGCGCGAGAGCACCCGGCCGTCCACCTCGGGCAGGGCCACGTTCATCGCGATGTCGCGGGCCGACAGGCCGGTGAGACCCTCGGCCCAGGCCGCTTCCGAAGAACCCGCCAGCACCACCTGCAGCACCGGGGCCCGATCCGCGGCGGGCATGGTCAGCGGGTTGCCGGGGCTCTGATCCCCGGCATGCGGCGAGCCCACGGCGAAGGAGGTAGCGTTCAGGATCACCGAGGGCGGCGCGGCAGTGAAGAGATGCTCCAGCGTCGCTACCGAGACCGGGTCCTTCAGCGAGGCGACGAAGACGGGCAGGGGATTGAGGCCCGCACGCAAGAGCGATTTCACCATCCGGTTGACCGGATTCAGCCCCGCACCCTGCACCAGCGCACGGTAGAAGATCAGCGGCACCACCGGCGCGCCCTGCGTCCACGACCCTTGCGCGGCGGTCAGATCGGCCACCCCGGCGCCGGGCCAGTAGACGCCCGCGCGCAGAAGCGGCGCGGCGGCGGCGGGTGCCTCGCCCCCCTCCAGCATCGCCTGCGCATAGGCGAGGAAGTTCACCGCATTCTCCGGCCCGCCCTCCACCAGATAGGCCCAGAGCGCATCGTAATGCTCGTCGGATACGGTCGACAGCGCCCGCAGTTCCGCATCCGGTTTGTCGTCGCCGGGCAACAGCGCCAGCGGCACCCCCGCCTCGTGACAGCGCGCTGCAAACTGTTCGGCCCCGTATTTCCAGTAACCCACCCCTCCGAGAACCCGGGCGATCACCAGACGCGATTTCGTTGCGCAGTTGTCCAGATGCAGATCGACCGACATGGGGTGCTGGAGAAGCGTGAGATTGGCAAGCCGCAGCCCTGGCGCCGGGTCCATCTCGGCCCTTGCCGCGCTCAGGCTTGCCAGTTCCGTGTCGGCGGCGGAGAGGAATACGATGTCAGAGGGGCTCTGGCCAAGGTCGACCGGTTCCTTGCCGTCATCTATCGTGCCGGGAGTGGCGGCGAGCAGGTGCATCAGGGCTGGCCTTTGCGCTTGTGGCGGGGGTCGGGATCTCGAGTGTTTCTGGCAAGATGAAGCATGGGGGTCATCCCAGCTCCAGCAACTTTTCCATGTAGACCGAGGTGGCGTTGGGGCGGTAGTCGCCGAATATGTCCCGGCGGGTGAAGCCCGTGCGTTCGTAGAGCCGGACAGCCGCGCCGAGCGCCTCGGCCGTTTCCAGCCGCAGGAGCGGCAGGCCGAGGGCGCGGGCCTCGTCTTCCAGCGCGCGCAGGATCGCGGCGGCCACGCCCTGGCCGCGGGCGTCGGCGGCGGTGAACATGCTCTTCACCTCGCCATAGCCGTCCTTCAGCGCCAGCGCACCGGTGCCAAGCGTCGCCGTGCCCTCGCGGGCGGCGAAGAAGCGGATGTCGGGCCCGCGCAGCGCCTCGAAATCGAGGAAATAGTTTTCCTCGGGCTCGAACATCCCGCGCATGAGCGCGTGGCTCGCCTCGAGGATCGCCCTCGGGCCGGGCGCCAGCGGGTCGGCGGGCTCGACGACGAGCATCAGGCCCGCAACGCGGCGTCGATCGCCGCACGGTCGAGTCCGGCCTGCCCGATCACCACCAGCCGCGTCTCGCGCGGATCGGCGCCGAAGGGGCGGTCGAAATAGCTGTCGATGCGCGGGCCCACGGCCTGCAATGTCAGGCGCATGGGCTTGCCCGCGACAGCGGCGAAGCCCTTCAGCCTCAGGATGTCATGAGCGCGGATCACCTCGGCCACCTGTCTGGCAAAGGCGGCGGGGTCGGCAATTTCCTCGCGCGCCACAACGAAGCTTTCGAACGCGTCGTGATCGTGATCGTGATCATGGGGGTGGTCTTGATCATCCTCGTCGTCGTGGTGGTGATGGTGATGGACCTCGTGGCGCGCGTCCATGTCTGCTTCGGCGCCGATCCCCTGACCCAGTAGCACGTCGAGGGGCAGCGCGCCCATCGTGGCCTTGACCACCTGCACGCCATCGCGGCTTTCCGCGCGCAGCCGGCCCACCAGGGCGCCGGCCTCTTCCTCGCCCAGAAGGTCGGCCTTGTTGACCACGATCATGTCGGCACAGGCAATCTGATCCTCGAAAAGCTCCGACAGCGGTGTCTCGTGGTCGAGATTGTCGTCCAGTGCCCGCTGCGCATCCACCGCCGCCACGTCATGGGCAAACCGCCCCTCGACCACCGCCTTGCCATCGACCACGGTCACCACGCCATCCACCGTCACCCGGGTGGAAATCTCGGGCCAGTTGAAGGCCCGCACCAGCGGCTGGGGCAGGGCGAGGCCCGAGGTTTCGATCACGATATGGTCGGGCGCGTCGGGCCGGTCCAGCAGCTTCTGCATGGTTGGGATGAAATCCTCGGCCACGGTGCAGCAGATGCAGCCGTTCGACAGCTCCATCACGTCCTCCTCGGCGCAGCCCTCGATGCCGCAGCCCTTGAGGATGCCGCCATCGACACCCAGATCGCCGAACTCGTTGATGATGAGCGCGATCCGTTTGCCGTTGGCATTCTCCAGCATGTGGCGGATCAGCGTGGTCTTGCCGGCGCCGAGGAAACCGGTCACCACCGTGGCAGGGATTTTGGCGGGCATATCTGTCGGGCTCCTTCCGAAAGGCTTGTCAGCGGCGCGGCGATCGCCTAGGCGACCCCAATGCACCGGATCGTGGTCTGTTCAACATGCGAAGGGGTCAACGGCAAGCAGTTTGCCGACGGCCTGCGCGCGGCCCTGGCCGGGCGCGCAATGAGTTTCGAGGTGCAGGTGCATGACTGCATGTCGAACTGCGCCCGCCCCCTGTCGGTGGCATTCACCGCGCCGGGCAAGGCCACGTATCTGTTCGGAGACATCGACCCCGAAACCGACCTCGCCGACATGCTGGCCTTTGCGCGGCTGTATACCGACACGCAGGATGGCTGGATCGACGACGCCCGGCCCGCCGGCCGGCTGCGCTTCTGCCTCATCGGCCGCGTCCCGGCCTGAGCAGGAGTTGCATCGAGGTTTCTTTCTGGTCGAAAATACCCCGATCCGACGCCGGCCACAGACACCATCATTCGATCACCAGCGTCTCGGTGGCCTCGAT
>JAUIBJ010000696.1 GCA_030428025.1 Alphaproteobacteria bacterium | reverse complement strand
GAGATGGGCGATCTGCTCTTCGTCATGGCCAACCTCGCCCGGCACCTGAAGGTCGACCCCGAGGCCGCACTTCGGGGTGCCAACGCCAAGTTCACCCGGCGGTTCGCGAAGATCGAAGCCTGGCTCGCCGAGGACGGGCGGCGGCCCGAGGAGTCGGATTTGCAGGAGATGGATGCGCTCTGGGACCGGGCCAAGGCCGATGAACGGGGTGAGGGTTAACCGCCCGCTCGGACGCCTGCGCCAGTTTCGTGCATGGGCGCGTCACCCCGGTCGCCATTCCCGCCACCATACGCGGCAGCGGGCCAGAGCTGAAAGCTGTTCCCCTTGCCCACGACAACCACGTCGCTGCCTGCCAGAAATCCCCGCCTTTTCCTCACCCAGGCAGGCAGGGTGACCCTGCCCCGAGCGTCGAGTGTGGCCAGGAGGGTCTGCGCGCGAAACCTTCGGCTCAGAATCCAGCGCGTATGCGAGCCTCTGGGCAGGTCGCAAATCTTCCGACGGATCTCGTCCATCGCCGCGCGGGAGAAGAACTGCAGGAATGGCTCCTCTCCGCCATAGGCAAGGACGGTTCCGACATCCCGGCCATCGCCAACGGCCGACGCCAGAACCGCCCGGAACGCCGGCGGCAGGCAAAGCCGCCCCTCGCGGCCGAGCCGTCTCGGGTAGATACCGGAAAATCCGGGCATGGTTTCGCCGTCGATCATGCACTCACCTCACGCGCCGGCGACTTCACGCCATGCGCGAACTGCCTGCCACCGCCCCCTCCTGCGTCTCGCCCGCCTCCACCATCTGCCGGTAGAGGTGCCAGGTGCCGTGCCCCAGCAATGGCAGCACGATGAAGAGCCCCAGAAAGGCCGGGATCATCGCCACGAAGGTCAGCCCGGCCACGATCGCGGCCCAGCTCAGCATCGGCACCGGGTAGGCCAGAACCGTCTGGAACGAGGTGATCATGGCGGTCACGAAATCCACCTCGCGATCCAGCAGAAGCGGCAGCGCCACCACCGTGATCATGTAGAGAAGCAGCGCAAACCCCGCCCCGACCGCCGTGCCGAAACCCAGCATCGAAAGCCCCTCGCGGGTGAGATAGATCTCGTAGGAGCTCGACACGTTGGTCATGGTCGAGAAGCCGAGGAACAGCGCAAAGATCATATGCGCCAGAAAGAACCAGAACAGGAACATGATGATGATCACCGCGCTGATCGAGGGCAGCTGCCGCCGCCGCTGATGGGCGATGACGCCGAAAATCTCCGACGCCCTGAGCGGTTCGCCCTCGCTTAGCCGGTGGCTGACCTCGTAGAGCCCCACCGCCGCGAAGGGGCCCACCAGCGGAAAGCCCACGGCGGCGAAGATCAGCCAGTAGCTTTGCCCGGTGACCCAGGTGAGCCAGGCCAGGAACCAGCCGATCACCACATAGACGCCCGCGAAGATGATCGCATAGCCCGGCGCGCGGCACATGTCGCGCCAGCCCCGGCGCAGGGCTTCGCCCAGCATCGGCAACTCGACCGCGCCCATCTCGGGCACCCCGTGCGGTTTTTCCTGCATCGGCCCGTCCTCCCTGTTATGGGGGATAGGTTAGCCAAGCCGAAGCGTCTCACAAAGATGAAAGTCCGGCTCAACTTACCATCGGCGGGCGCCGCGTGGGCCAGAGCGTCTCGCGGTGATAGGCCTCGGCCAGCCCCAGAAGCGCCGCGTCGCCCCCGCGCGCCCCGATCAGCTGCAGCCCCATCGGCAGGCCCTCGGCCCCGAACCCCGCCGGCACCGCCACCGCCGGCAGGCCGATCAGGCTTGCCGGAATCATCACCTCCATCCAGCGGTGATAGCTGTCCATCTTGACGCCCGCGATCTCTTTCGGCCAGTCCTGCTCCACCGGGAAGGGCCAGACCTGCGCGGTGGGCAGGGCCAGCGCGTCATAGCGCTCAAACAGCGCAACCGTCCGGCGGAACCAGTCCGACCGGATGAGGCTCGCCCGGTGCATGTCGAGCGCCGAGAACCCCCGGCCGCGCTCGATCTCCCACACCGCCTCGGGCTTGACCTGCCCGGCTGTGGCGGGATCGTCCAGCAGGTCGCCATGCCCGGCCGCGATGGCCCAACTGCGCAGGCCCGTCCAGCTTTCCCACAGCGCGTCGCGGTCGAAGGGCGCGGGCACCGGTTCCACATGCGCTCCCTGCCCCTCCAGCACCGAAAGCGCTGTCTCGCAAAGCGCAATAATCCCCTCTTCGAAGGGCCAGGCCCCGCCCCAGTCGCCCAGCCATCCGATCCGCAGCCCCTTTGCGCGCGGCGCGGGCCGGCCCACTGGTGCCGCCTCCACCGTCAGCGGCTGATCCGGTTCGTGGCCGGCCATCACATCAAGCATCAGCGCCAGATCGGCGGGGCAGCGCGCCATCGGACCATTGGTGGAAAGCTGGTGCAGAAAGAGATCGCCCGCCCCTTCCCCCGGCACCCGCCCCCAGCTGGGCCGCATGCCGTAGACGTTGCACCACCCCGCAGGGTTGCGCAGGCTGCCCATCATGTCCGACCCGTCGGCAAGGTTCAGCATCCCCGCCGCCAGCGCCACCGCCGC
>JAUIBJ010000695.1 GCA_030428025.1 Alphaproteobacteria bacterium | reverse complement strand
GACCCGAACCGCGCCTCCTCCAAGTAGCTCGACCCGTTTGGCCGCACCGCCTTGCGCATCAGCGTGACGACGTCCTCGTCATACATCTGCGTCGGCCGCGCCGAGATCAGCGCCGCGCGACCGGAGGCGCGATTGACCATCGGCAGCTTGTCGGGGTTGCGCGACAGGGCGTCATCCGCCGACAGCACGTGGACAGGGTCGGTAACCTCAAGTCCAATGATCCGTGTCACGGCACCGGATTTCGGGCAGGTCCAGAGATCCTCTGTGGAGACCTGCTCGATCCTTTCGCCACGCAGGGTTTCCACACCGAGATCGAGCGTGCCCGCCGCGCGCGCCCGCTCAGTCTGATCGGATATTCTCGCCATGAACTCCGCAAAGAGTGCGTTCTGCATGTGGATGGGAAGGGCAAGCACCCGATTCAGAAACCGCTGGATCGGGGGAAGCTCTTCGAGCAGCACACCGTCCTTGTCGATCAGCCGCAGGGCTGTCCAATCGGTGAAGCTCTCGTAGCTCATCGCCTCGGCGCGCCCGGCGGCGAGATCGGCGAAATATCCTCGCAAAGCCGCCCGCGCGATCGGGCTTTCGAGATTGTCCTCCTCGCGGAACATGCCCTGCGAGCCGGTCTCGCGCTGGCCCTTGGTGAGCGCCCCCAGCTGGTCGAGGCGTTTGGCGATCGTCGAGGTGAAGCGCTTCTCGCCATGCACATCGGATGTGCAGACCCGAAAGAAGGGCGCGCTGACCTGGGCCGAGCGATGCGTGCGGCCCAGTCCCTGGATGGCCGCATCGGCGCGCCAGCCGGGCTCCAGCAGATAATGCCGCCGCCGCTTCTGGTTCTTGGCCGTTTGCGCCGCGTGATAGGAGCGGCCCGTGCCGCCTGCATCGGAGAAGATCAGGATATCCTTTTCGCCGTCCATGAAGGCTTGGGTCTCGGAGGAATTGCTGCTGGCGGCGCGCTTTTCGATGAAGAGATGACCATCCTCGGCCTTCAAAGGGCGGATGGAGCGCCCGGTGACTTCGGCCACGGCTTCATCGCCGAAGGCCCAGAGGATCTGGTCGAGCGCCGAGGGGATCGGCGCCAGTGTCATCAACTCCATCATGGCCGCATCGCGCAGAGCGAGCGCCTCGCGCGAGACAACCAGTGCGCCGGTCTCATCCCGCAAGGGTTCCGCCACCATATTGCCGTCGATCTCGACCAGCTTTTGCGCATGAATCGGGAAGGCCTGTTCGAGGTAGCCCAGAACGTAATCGCGCGGCGTCAAGGCCCCCTCGACGAGCTCGTCTCCCGCGTCCATCGTCTCAAGCCGACGTTTCAGCAGGCTCTCACCCGTCGAGACCACCTGGATGACGCAAGCGTGGCCCGCCGCCAGATCGTCCTCGATGGCGCGGATGATGGTCGGGGCCTTCATGCCCATCAGGAGATGGTTGAAGAAGCGCTGCTTCGTGCTCTCGAAGCGGGACTTGGCCGAAGCCCGTGCGGCCGAGGCATTGGTCTCCCCCGAGGCGTCATTGACGCCAGTCGCGGTCAGTGCCGCCTCGAGATTGTGGTGGATCGTCCGAAACGCACCTGCATAGGCGTCGTAGATCTCG
The DNA here is from genome assembly GCA_030428025.1 of Alphaproteobacteria bacterium. Taxonomy (GTDB): domain Bacteria; phylum Pseudomonadota; class Alphaproteobacteria; order Rhodobacterales; family Rhodobacteraceae; genus Roseovarius. Next base: position 983 of record JAUIBJ010000695.1, on the reverse strand, counting down.
ATCTGAGCCGGGGTCAGCGCGTGTTCGAGCACATCATATTCCACGCCATCGAAGCTGAGAGCACGGGCCGTGTAGAGACCGAGCGTCTTGAGATCGCGTGCGACCACCTCCATGGCGGCGACACCGCCCGCCTCCATGGCCGAGACGAAACCTTCGCGGCTCGGGAAGGGGTATTCGGGGCCCTGCCCCCAGAGCCCCAGTCGTGCGGCATAGGCGAGGTTGTGGACGCTCGTGGCGCCCGTGGCCGAGATGTAGAAGACGCGGGCGCGGGGTGACGCGAGTTGCAGCCGGAGGCCTGCGAGGCCCTGCTGGGAGGGTTTGACCCCCCTGCCCTGCTCGGACCCTGCCGCGTTCTGCATGGCATGGGCCTCATCAAAAGCGAGGACGCCGTCGAAATCTTCGCCCATCCAGTCGAGGATCTGGCTCAGCCGCGTGGTGCCGCATTTGCCCGCGGAGCGCAGCGTGGCGTAGGTAGCAAACAGGATGCCGTCACCCATCGGGATCGGCTGGTCCGGTTTCCATTTCGAGAGCGGCTGGATATCTGCAGGCGAGCCGCCAAGATCTGTCCAGTCACGGATCGCATCCTCGATCAGCGTGGCGGATTTGGAGACCCAGATCGCCTTCCGACGCCCGGCCAGCCAGTTCACGAGAATGAGCCCCGCGCATTCGCGGCCCTTGCCGCAGCCGGTGCCGTCCCCGAGGAAATAGCCAAGACGATAGGCCCGCGCCACGGTGTCATCATCGGCGCGCATTAGCTTGGTCTGGTCGTCATCGATGGTGAACCGACCGGGCAGATCACGCCCATGGGCATCATGCGCCATGATGATGGTCTCGAGCTGCGCCTCGGAGAGATGTCCCTCCTCGATCAGCTTGGCGGGCAGGCGCAGTTCCGCACTGGCGGCACATGAGGGCACCGGCGGCGCGACAGAAGCCATGGCGATGCTTTCGACGAGCGGCGTGGGATGTTCCTGCGCGCCTGCGAT
>JAUIBJ010000694.1 GCA_030428025.1 Alphaproteobacteria bacterium | reverse complement strand
TTGCGCGAGGTGGCCATCGACAGCCTGCCGGTGGTCGAGACCCCCGGCCGCATCGGCCCCTGCCTGTCGCGCGTGCCGAATTTTTTCGCCATCGGGCTGAACTATGCCAAGCACGCCGCCGAGACCGGATCGAAACCGCCGCCCGAGCCGATCCTTTTTTCCAAGGCAAGCTCGGCACTGTCGGGACCGAACGACCCGGTGATCATCCCGCGCGGATCCACCAAGAGCGACTGGGAGGTCGAGCTTGGCGTGGTGATCGGGCGGGATGTGCTTTACGTCTCCGAGGAAGAGGCGCTGGACTGCGTGGCTGGCTATTGCGTGATCAACGACGTCTCGGAACGCGAGTTCCAGATCGAGCGCAAGGGACAGTGGATCAAGGGCAAGTCGGCCCCCACCTTCGGCCCCGTCGGCCCTTGGCTGGTGACGGCGGACGAGGTGGCGGACCCGCAGGCGCTGGCGCTTAACCTCACTCTCAACGGCGAAGTCATGCAAAGCTCTGGCACCCATGACATGATTTTTTCGGTGGCCGAGATCATCAGCTACATGAGCCGCTACATGAAGCTTCAGGCGGGAGACATCATCGCGACCGGCACGCCCGAGGGGGTGGGCATGGGCCGCGATCCGCAGCGATTCCTGAAACCGGGCGACGTGATGGAGTTGACGGTCGAGGGGCTTGGCACCCAGCGGCAGGAGGTCGTCGCGGCGCCGTGACCTCACTTCAGGTTTCCCAGGCGCCGCCGTGGTGGATTATTTCCTGAGGAGTGGTGCCGATTTTGGTCTGGAAGGCAGGTGCCCGGGCCGCGGCCGACCTGCTGATGAGGCGAAAGCTCAGAACGACAGCGATGAGCGAAAACACAGCTCCGCCCACGGTGACCCCGAACAGAACACCGCCCGGGCCCATGAGATACCCCCCCACATGCGCGAACGGCAGCACGCCCAGCGTGCTGCGCGCCCAACTGAGCCAGACCGGCAGATGCGGGCGCCCGGTGTTGGTGAAGACGGCGTTGGCAACGAATATCGAGCCGTTGAAGAACGCGACGATCGCCAGCGGACCGCAGAAGAGATAGAGCAGATCGCGTGACTGGCCGGTAAGACCGAAGGCGTCCGCCAGGTTCTCGCGGAGCAGGAAAAGAAAAACGCCGGCGAGCGCGACGTAGATGGCAAGAAACTTCAGGCCGCTAACAAAGGCCTCGCGGACCCGGTCGATCCTGTCGGCGGCGAAGTTTTGCCCGACGATCGGCCCCATCGAGCCGGAAAGCGCGTTCACGACCGAGAAAACCACCGGGTAAAGCCGGCCCAGCACCGCGGCACCGGCCACCGCTTCGTGTCCGAAGCCGGCCATGTATCGCGTCAGTATCGACATGGCAACGGGGCCGGCAAGCGAGGCGAAAATGCCCGGGCCGGTATAGTGCAGGATCAGGCGCAGGTGTTTGGCAATCATCTCTGCATCGGGCCAGACATAAAGCGAGCGTTGGCCTGCCGCCGCGTAGAAGGCCACCGACAACGTGGCGAGCCGGGCGAAGACCGTGGCTATCGCCGCCCCCTGCAGTCCAAGACCGAGCCCGAAGATCAGGAGCGGATCCATCACCAGATTGACGGCAGCGCCGGCAAGGGCGGGATACATCGACCATTTCGCCTGCCCGTCCGATCGGAGCGCCGCCACCGCGACCATCGAAAGCCCAGAGAACAGGCTCGCCGGCAGGGTGATCCAGAGATATTCCTTGGCCAGCACGGCAACTTCGCCGGTCGCGCCGACGAGGCCGAGGAGCTCCTCGACGAAGATCAGCATGACTGCGGGGAGAGCTATGCAGATCAGGACTGATAACGCCGAACAGCTGGCCGCGATCTCGCGCGCGCGGTCGCGATCGTCCGAACCGAGGGCGGTCGCTACCAATGTTCCCGCCGCGACCGAAACCCCGATGCTGACAGCGCTGACGTAGAACATGATCGTGCTGGCGAACCCCGCCGCCGCTGCCATCTGTTTCTCGCCCAGGAGCGAGATGAAAAAGATGTCGCAAAGGTCGACGATGTAGATCGCCATGATACCGAGGCTGGATGACAGAGACATCACGGTGACGTGCCGCATCAGGTCACCCTTGGTAAAGATGGCCTCGGTGGAAATCATGTCTGCCCTTCGGGCTGCTGTCCCAAGTTGCCGGTCAGCATTGGTCGCGCCGTGAGGAAAAGCAATCCTTTTGTAGTGAGGGTCCGTGGGGGCCGTTGTCCGGTGGTACCGGGTCTCCTATGCTTGTTGGATGCCGAATTGATCCGGACGGACATATGGACGCGACATCCCGGGATCCCTTTCAGATAGCCCTCTTGGTCATGCCGCACTTCAACCTGGCGGCGACGGTCGGCTTCGTCGATCCGTTCCGCGTCGCCAACTATCTCGATGGCGAAGTGCATTTCCGTTGGGATATTCTGTCGGAAAGGGGCGGCACTTGCCCCGCCAGCAACGGCATGGTGATCGACACACGGCCGCTGGCCGAGATCGTGGGCCAGCGCCGCGATATCGTCGCGGTGTCGTCGAGTTGGACGCCCGAGATGCACCGCTCGCCCCAATTGCATGC
>JAUIBJ010000032.1 GCA_030428025.1 Alphaproteobacteria bacterium | reverse complement strand
CGGGTTCGCCGAATACACCATGGCCGATGCGCGCGACGTTGCGGTGGTGGACAGCGATCTGACCGATGCCGAACTGGCCACCTTCCAGTGCAGCTATACCACCGCCGAGGGCATGCTGGCGCGCGCCGCTGTGGGGGCGGACGATACCGTTCTGATCCCCGGCGCCTCGGGCGGGGTGGGCGGTGCGCTCGTCCAGCTGGCCAAACGGCGCGGGGCTCGGGTGATCGCCATGGCCTCCGAGGCCAAGCACGCAGATGTGGCCCGCGTCGGCCCCGACATGATCCTGCCCCGTGCCCCCGAAAACCTGCGCGCCGCCCTGGGCGCCGAAAAGGTCACCGTTGTAGCCGATATCGTCGGCGGCCCGATGTGGCCGCAGCTGATCGACGTGCTGCAACGCGGCGGACGCTACACCTGCTCGGGCGCCATCGCCGGGCCGATCGTGACACTCGATCTGCGCAGTTTCTACCTGCGGGACCTTACCTTCACCGGCTCCACCGTGGTCCCGCCGCATGTCTTCCAGGACGTGGTGGGCTATATCGAGCGCGGCGAGATCCGGCCGATGCTCGCGGCCACCTATCCGCTGGAAGAGCTGCGCGCGGCACAGCAGGCCTTCATCGAGAAGCGCCACACCGGTAATATCGTGGTGCTCCCATGAGCGCCTGTTCCGTTCCCGCCGCCGCGATGCCGCTTCCGGCAAAGCCCGGGCCATGTGCCTTCGGCATGACCGGAGACACCGCCACCGCCCTCGGAGCCCCCGACATGCAGACCCCCGCGCCCCTTCTCGATGACGCCGCCATTCGCGCGCTCTTCGACACCGCCCTCGCCGCCGCCCGCGACTGGCACGCCGCCTGCCCGGTGCAACGGGGCTTCGCCCCGTGGCCCGACGATCTGGCCTATGTCCCGCGTGCGCCGGTGCCGGTGCCGGGCATTGCCGAACTGATCGCCGACCCGGGCGAGGCCTCCGACATCTCCCGCCCCCTGCGCGACGCGCTTCTGGCCATCGCCCCCTTCGTCGAATGGCGTTTGGGCTATACCGAAGACGAGGTCGGCGCCGATTTCCTGCGCCGCTACGGCTGGTTCGAACTGGCAGGCCCCGAGGGGCATTTTCACACGCTCCGGACAAGGATCACCGTGGGCTACTGGGGCCGGGGCCTCTTCTATCCCCGCCACCAGCACGAACCCGAGGAGCTTTACACCGTTGTCTCGGGCCACGCCCTCTTCCATGCCGATGGCGAGGCCGATCTGACGCTCGCCCCCGGCCAGACCCGCCTGCACCGGGCAAACCAGCCCCATGCCCTGACCACCGCGCAGAGCCCCATCCTGACGCTGGTCTTCTGGCGCGGCGCGGGGCTGGCCCAGCCGCCGCGGATCTCGGCCGCATGAGACCCGTGCGCTTCCGCACCTGCCGCGCCGACCCGCTGGCGCGCAATGGCCCCGCAAGCCCCCGACGCCACCGGGCCCGGCACCCCCATGATCATCCTGGACGGCGCCCTGTCCTTCTTCTGTTCGAAAATATCCCGGGGGTGAATTGGCCGCAGGCCAAGAGGGGGCCGCGCCCCCTCTCTCCGGCGCCGCCACAGGCGGCGCAACCGCCAGAGATCGCGCGCCCATGAAGATCACCCGCATCCGCCTTTACAAGACCGACCTTCCCTATGTCGACGGCGCCTATGCCTGGGGCGCGGGCAATGTCATCGAGGTGGCGAAAGCCTCGGTCGTGGTGATCGACACCGATGCCGGCCTGCAGGGCTGCGGCGAATTCACCCCCTGCGGCGAGAACTACATGGTCGCCCATTCCGAGGGCGTCGAGGCGCTCGCCCGCCTCGTTGCACCGCGCCTGCTGGGCGAGGATCCCCGCCAGGTGGCGCGGATGGAGCGGCTGTTGGACCACCTGGTGCAGGGCCACGGCTATGCCAAGGCCCCGTTCGACGCGGCCTTCTGGGACATTCTGGGCCAGGCCACAGGCCAGCCGGTCTGGATGCTGCTGGGCGGCAAACTGACCGACGGGGCGCCCATGTACCGGGTGGCGCCACAGCGCCCCGTCGCGGAAACCGTGGCCGAACTCGACCGCCACCGCGCCGCGGGCTATCGACAGTTCCAGATCAAGGTGGGCGCCGACTGGTCGGCGGATATCGACCGCATCCGCGAAACCGTGCCCCTGCTCGGCCCCGGCGAAAAGGCCATGGCGGACGCCAACCAAGCCTGGCGGGTCGACAATGCCATCCGCGTGGCCCGCGCCACCCGCGACCTCGACTTCATCCTCGAACAGCCCTGCCGGAGCTACGAGGAATGCCAGCAGGTGCGCCGCGTGGCCAGCCAGCCGATGAAGCTCGACGAATGCATCACCGGCCTCGCCGCCGCTCAGCGCGTGGTGGCCGATCGCGGGGCGGAGATCTGCTGTCTCAAGATCTCAAATCTCGGCGGTCTGTCCAAGGCCCGACGGGTGCGGGATTTCCTGGTCGATAACCGCATCCCCGTGGTCAGCGAAGACAGCTGGGGCGGCGAGATCGCCAGCGCGGCGGTGGCCCATTTCGCCGCTTCCACGCCCGAGGAGTATCTGGTCAACTCCACCGATCTGATGAACTATAACTCCCGCTCGACCGGGATCGGCGGGCCGGTCGCGCGTCGGGGCAGGCTTCATGCCCCCGACATGCCCGGCCTCGGCGTCCGCCCCGATTTCGACAGCCTCGGCGCCCCTGTCGCAACCTATGGAGACCAGCCATGACCATGACCTGCACCCCCACCCAGATGATCGACGACGCCCGCACCCGCGTGACCCGGTTCGATTTCCAGCCCGGCCAGCAGACCGGCTGGCACGTGCACGAGTTCGACTACGTGATCACCGCGCTGACCGACTGCCACATGCAACTGGAGGAACCGGGCGGCGCCACGCGCGACGTCACCGTGCCCGCCGGCACCGCCTATCGCCGCGACGCGGGCGTCGAGCATAACGTGATCAATGCCGGCGACGCGCCCATGGCCTTCGTGGAAGTGGAACTGAAGTGAAGATTTCCCGCCTCACCCTCTGGCGGCTCGACCTGCCGCTCGCCCAGCCCTACTGGCTCTCGGGCGGCCGGCTGCGCTTCGACCGGCTCGACAGCACGATCCTGCGCATCGACACCGACGCCGGCGTCAGCGGCTGGGGCGAGGGCTGCCCCTGGGGCGCGAGCTACCTGCCCGCGCATGGCCCCGGCCTGCGGGCCGGCATCGAAACGCTCGCCCCCGCGCTTCTGGGGCAGGACCCGCGCAGCCCCGATCACATCTGCGCGCTGATGGACCGGCAGTTGCCCGGCCACCCTTACGCCAAATCCCCGGTCGACATCGCCTGCTGGGACATCCTGGGCCAGGTGGCGGGCCTGCCGCTGTGGCAATTACTGGGCGGCACCGCCCCCGAGCCGGTGCAGGTCAACTCCTCGATCTCCACCGGCACGCCTGACGAGATGATCGCCCGGATCGAAGCGTCGGCAGCAAAAGGCTACCGCGTCCACTCCGCCAAGATCGGTGGCAGCGACCCCGCCACAGACATTGCCCGGATCGAGGCGATCTCCGCGGCCCTCGCCCACGGCCACCGCGTCACCTTCGACGTCAACCGCGCCTGGACGCCGGGCGTCGCCGTCGAGGTGCTGAATTCCACCGCCTCCCGCGACTGGGTGGAACAGCCCTGCGAGACGCTGGACCAATGCGTCCATGTCGCCGCCCGCGTCGCCAACCCGATCCTGCTCGACGAATGCATGACCACCATGGCCGACCATCTCGACGCGTGGCGCCGCGGCGCCTGCGAGGGGGTGAAAGTCAAGCCGGGCCGGCTGGGCGGGCTTACCCGCGCGCGCCAGATTCGCGATTTCGGGGTATCGGTGGGCTGGCAGATGCATGTGGAGGATGTGGGCGGCAGCGCGCTCGCCGACACCGCCGCGCTTCACCTGGCAGCGTCCACCCCCGAGGTGCACCGTCTCGCCTCGTGGCTCGGCCATGACCACCTCGCCACCGATCCGGTGCCGGGCCAGGGCGCGCGCAACGAAGGCGGTTTTGCCACGCCTCCCTCCGCTCCCGGCCTCGGCGTCGCCCCCGACCCCTCAAGCCTCGGCGACCCCATCGCCGTCTACGAATGATCCCCATGCTTCTTCTTGCCAAAAATATCCCGGGGCGCGTCGAAACCATGGCAGAGTTTCGACGTTGGCAGCGCCTCCTGCTCCTTCCATCCGGCCCCCTTCCCCCGGCGTCGTCCAGGGCGGCGCATCCCCTCTACAGGACGCACCCATGAAGATCACCCGCATCGCCCTCTGGCATGTGCCGCTCACCAGCCACGAAACCTATTACATGGCCGGCGGCAAGACCTGCGCCACCACCTCGAGCGTGATCCTGCGGCTCGACACCGACACCGGCCTCTCCGGCTGGGGCGAGGTCTGCCCGATCCCGCATTACCTGCCCGCCTATGCGGGCGGCGTGGCCCCGGCGGTGGCGGAGATGGCACCGCTCCTTCTGGGCGCCGATCCGGTGGGCCCCGAGGCGCTGATGGCCCGGCTCGACCGCCATCTGATCGGCCATCCTTACGCCAAATCCGCCATCGACATCGCGCTGTGGGATCTGACCGCGCAGGCAGCGGGCCTGCCGCTCTTCGCGCTTCTGGGCGGTCGGGCCGTGGCCGATATGCCGCTCTACCATTCGCTCACCTGCGTCGAACCGGGCGAGATGGCGCGCATGGCGCGAGAGGCGCAGGGCGCCGGCATGACGCAGTTCCAGGTCAAGCTGGGCGCCTCGGGCGACTGGCAGGTGGATGTGGAACGGCTCGCCCGCGTCCGCGAGGCGGTGGGCCCCGGCCCGCTGGTCTACGGCGACTGGAACTGCGGCAGCGACACGCTCACGGCCAGCCGCGTGGGCCGCGCGGTGGCAGATCTCGACATCATGCTGGAACAGCCCTGCCCCACGATCGCCGAATGCGCCGCCGTGCGCGACGCGACACGTCTGCCGATGAAACTCGACGAGACCGCCCACGACATCTCCTCCCTGCTCGAGGGCGCGCGGGCGGGCTGCATGGATGCGGTGGCGCTGAAACTGTCAAAATTCGGCGGCCTGTCGGCGACGCGGCGGGCCCGCGACCTCTGCCTGCATCTGGGCGCGCGGATGTGCATCGAGGACACCTGGGGGGGCGACATCACCACCGCCGCGCTTCTGCACCTGGCCGCCGCGACACCCGCCTCGGGGCTGATGAACACCTGCGATCTGGCCCATTACGTGGGCCCGGCGCTGGCGCGGGACACGCCGAAACGCCACAAAGGCCGGATCGCCCCGCCCGAGGGCACAGGGCTCGGCATCGCCGTCGATCACGATAGGCTCGGCCCGCCGGATCTCTGTCATGACTGACCGGACGCCCCCGTCCCGCGCCCGTTTTCTTCGAAGAAAACGGCCCGGAAAATTCCAATTTTCCGGCCCCGGAATTTTCGAAAATTCCGGCGCCCCGACCGAAACGCCGAACCAGCGGAGGCAGAGATGCTCAAGATAGGAACCCAGGCCGAATGGATCGCCCGCGCGCAGGAAGTGCTGCCCGGCGGGGGCTTCGGCAATTTCGACCCCACGATCTTCATCCGCGAGGGCAAGGGCGCCCATGTCTGGGACGAGGACGGCACCGAATATATCGACTACCTTATCGGCTCGGGCCCGATGCTGCTTGGCCACGGCCATCCGGAGGTGCTGGAGGTCGTCTTCGAGCAGCTGCCCCGGGGCCAGACCTTCTTTGCCAACAATGCCCCCGCCATCGAACTGGCCGAGGAGATCATCCGCGCAGTGCCCTGCGCCGAGCAGTTACGCTATGTCTCGTCCGGCGGCGAGGCGGACATGTACGCGATCCGCGCCGCTCGCGCCTTCACCGGCCGCGACAAGATCGTGAAATTCGAGGGCGGTTACCACGGCATGTCGGCCGAGGCACAGATGAGCCTCGCGCCCGCCCGGCGGGTGAACTTCCCCCAGGCCGTACCCGACAGCGCCGGCATACCGCAATCGGTCGCCGACGAGATGCTGATCGCGCCCTTCAACGATGCCGATTATATCCGTTCGCTTCTGGCCGAGCACGGGCACGAGGTGGCGGGCATCATCGTCGAGCCGTTGCAGCGGATCATCCCGCCCGAGCCCGGTTTCCTGCAGCTTCTGCGCGAGGAGGCCGACCGCTACGGCATCGTGCTGATCTTCGACGAGGTGGTCACGGGCTTCCGCTTCGCCTATGGCGGCGCGCAGGAGCTCTATGGCGTGACACCCGACCTCTGCACCCTTGGCAAGATCATCGGCGGGGGCTTTCCGCTGGCGGCCACGGCGGGGCGGAAGGAGATCATGGCGCATTTCGACAAGGCGGCGGTCGGCGCGGAGCGCTGGCTGATGCAGCTGGGCACGCTGTCAGGCAACCCGGTGGCGGCGGTGGCCGGGCTGAAGACCATGGAGATCCTGCGCCGCGATGGCCAGTACGAGCGGCTGCGGGCCACGGGCGAACGTCTGATGGCCTCCGTCGCGGCGGCGCTCTCGGCCCATGACATTTCGCACCGGGTGGTGGGCGACGCAACGCTCTTCGAGGTGGTCTTCACGGATGGAGAGGTGCGCGACTATCGCGACGTCCAGGCCTCCAACGGCCCCCGCGCCGCCCGCTTCAACGCGGTCCTGCGCGAGCACGGGCTCTTCAAATCGCCGGGCAAGACCTATCCCTGCCTGGCGCTGACCGAGGCGGATCTCGCCCAAACCGAAGCTGCCTATGCCGCCGCTGCCGGGGCGGTGGACGCCGGCGCCTGAGCGGCGCCGGCCCGCGCCTGCAGGTCTGTCCCGCCCGGGGAGCCACGCCTTCCGTCGATGTCTGGAAAGGACGGAACGCGTCGGGCGCGATGGAGCGAGTTCTGCTCGCCCAGGGGACAACCGCCTGTAGCTGCGGAATAAAATATTCTCAGTATGAAATATATCTTTTCAGGAACCGGAAAATTCTAGCAAATTGCATAATTATGCGGCAAAGTTGGCGCATCGGTGGGTCATAATTGGTGGGAAAAGCGCGCGAAGCATGATCCAAAATTGATCCAATCGACGCGGAGCCGGCTTTGCCGGCCTCGGAACACAATGAAAAAAGTTCTGACGGGAGGACAAACGTCATGGATACCGATATCGGTGCTTTGACAGTAATATTCACCGAATTCTACTATTGGGTCACCGTTCCGCTCATGTTCCTGATTCACGTCGGGTTCTGCATGTACGAAGTGGGCGCGACCCGCCACAAGAACCACATCCACACGTTGATGAAGAACACCATGCTCATTCCGCTGGTGACCGTGACCTTCTTCTTCTTCGGATGGTGGATCTACTTCGCCTTCCCCAACGGGCCGGGCATCACCGGCGGGCTGACCCAGTCCGACAACGCCGTGCCGTGGTCGGAGTTGATGGGTACCCACCTGGGCGGCCCTGGGCCGGCTCTTGAATCGGCCCAAGGGTATGGCGCCGAGTTGGGCAACAGCTTCTGGAACCGCCTGAATGGCGTCTTCTGGGCGGCCTTCCTGCTCTTTTCCTGGACGGCGGCCTCGATCGTTTCGGGCGCCACCATCGAACGCATCCGCCCCGCGGCCTTCTGGATCCTGGCGGTCGTCATCGGTTCCTTCACCTGGATCATCGACGCGGCCTGGGGCTGGCACCCGGACGGCTGGATGGTCACGCAGCTTGGCTATCACGACGCCTATGCCTCGGGGGTGATCCATGCCATCGCCGGCGGCTTCGCACTGGGCGTGATCGTGGTGCTGGGCCCGCGGATCGGCAAGTTCGCCCCCGACGGAACGCCCCGCAACATCAACCCGCATAACAAGTGGCTGGTCACGATCGGCCTGTTCCTGATCTATTGCGGGTTCTGGGGCTTCTACGTGGCCTGCAACGTGCCGATCATCGACCACCAGTCGCTGGGCGGGGCCGAAGGTGTGGTGAACTTCACCGCAACGACGATCTACCTCACACCCACCACGCTTTCAGCCATCGTCTTCAACTTCCTGATGTCGCTTTCGGGCGGTCTGATGATGGGCTACGTGGTCAGCAAGGGCGAGGCGTTCTGGACCTATTCGGCCGGTCTGGCGGGGGTCATCACCGCCTCTGCGGGCAATGACCTCTATCACCCGATCCAGGCTATGATCATCGGCGCCATCGGGGCCTACTGTGCCTACAAGTTGCACTTCTGGGTCGAGCGCACCTTCAAGATCGACGATCCGGTCGGCGCGGTGGCCGTGCACGGCTATGCCGGCTTCATCGGTCTGGTGATCTGCGGCTTCGTGCTCTGGGGTCACCCGGCCACGGCCGCCTATCACGAGCTCGCGGTGATCACGCCCTGGGGCCAGTTCATCGGTGCCTGCATCATGGCCATCGTGCTGGGCTTTATCCCGGCCTGGATCGTGTCGAAGATCCTGCACGGGATGGGCATGCTTCGCGTTCCACCGGCGGTGGAACTGGTCGGCCTCGACCTGAGCGAGGAGATCGCAGAGGAGGCGGACGCCATCGCCGTGTCCCAAGCCGATATCGAAGAAGCCAAGAAACTCGGATTGCTGAGCTGAGGAGGACCAAAGCATGTCTACGACTGTCATCGAAACCTGGGCCGGCGCCGACCTGTCTGCCATCGGACCGATCTACCCCATGGTGGGGAGCGAGTTCGTGCTGTGGATCATCGGGCTTGCCTTCTGGATCGGCTTCCACATCCTGCAGGCGCGGATCGAGAAGAAGGAATTCGAAGCCGACGAGGCCGCGGCGCGCGATCCGGAACGGTTGAAGAGGGTGTTCGCCGACGAAGCGCGCGAATAGGCGCGGCATCCGTCTTCTGAAATCACCGGCGCCGGCCCTCAGGGCCGGCGCCTTTCCGTTCGGGGATCACCGGGCACGGCGATTTTCCATCCGGTCGACCACTTGCCGGTACCAGATATCGGCGGCTTTCAGGAAATGCGGCCGGACAAAGGGGTGCAGGATGTCGCGGCGCAGCGCGGTCTCGGCATAGGCGGTCTCGCCCCGCGCGTCGCCCATGGCGCGGAATCCCGCCTTGGCCCCCAGATAGGGCGCCATCACTGTCCCCGAGCCGGAAAAACCCATCGCATAATGCAGGCCGCGGTCCTCGCCCACATGCGGCGTGTGGTTGAAGCTGAAGCCCGTATTGCCCCACCAGGCATGGCTGATCGCCGTATCCTCCAGCTCGGGCCAGACTCCCACCATCAGCCCTCGCAGGCGCCGGGCGGCCTCGGTCACGGGCAGTTCCCGCATCGAGGCGCGCCCGCCCCAGAGGATGCGCTTGCCGTCGGGCGAGATCCGGTAATAGCTGTGCCGCGCGCGGGTCTCTACCATCATCCGCCGGCCGGGCGCCAGATGACCGATCAGGTTCGCCGGCAGTTCCTCGGTGGCGATGATGTAGGAGGGCAGTGGAAAGACCCGCGCCACATGCCAGCGGAAAAGCGGCGTGGTGTAGCCGTTGGTACACAGGATCACCTTTTCGGTCCGCAGCCTTCCCTTGACCGTGCGGACGGAAAAGCCGTGCACGTCCCGCTCGAGCTCCGTCACCTCGGCATGGCCGACAAGCGGAATGCCCCGTCGGGCGACGGCACGGCGCAGGCCTTGGTGGAACTTTGCCGGGTGAAGCCCGCAATGCTCGGGGAAAAGCAGGCCGCCGCAATAGCTCTGGGTCTCGATCTCCTGACCCAGCCCGTCGCGCTCGACCATCTCGACCGCCACGTCGCTCTTCTCGGCCACATGCCGGGCCAGCACCTTCTGGCTTTCGAAATGCTCCCGCGTCCAGGCCAGCTGGATGCGCCCCGTCTCCTGCAGGTCGCAGTCGATGCCCTCTCGGTCGATCAGCGCCTTGGCCCATTCCAGCGCCGGCCGCGCCTCGGCAAAGAGCGCGTCGGCCACCTCCGGTCCGAACTGACTCGACAATTTTTTCCAGCTCAGCCGCGGATGCGCGCCGAACATGCCGCCGTTGCGGGTGGAGGCGCCGTGACCCGGCTCGTCCTTGTCCACCACGGCCACGCGCGCGCCGCAGTCATGCGCGGCAATGGCGGCCGACAGACCCGCGTAACCGGCGCCGATCACCAGCACGTCGCAGCGCTCGGGCAGCGGGTCGTCCGCGGGCGCCTCCGTCAGGACATCCCACCAATAGGGGGTTCCGGGTTCGGCCTCTCCTGTCCAGCGCATGGTGTCATCCCTCCCTGTCCGGGCGCGACTATCCGCCGGGCGCGAGGTCTTGTCCATATCCGTCTGCGACAGGCACGGCCCGAAAACCGGGCCGCGCGGGGGTGGGGCCGTCCAGGCTATTGGGTGATGATTTCCGGCCCCATGAAGGCGTTGGGCAGAACCGTGGAAAGCCACGGGATATAGGTGATCATGATCAGGAATACGAAGAGTACCGCCAGGAAGGGAAGCGCCGCACGCACCACCCGCATCATCGGCATCCCCGCCACGCCCGAGGTGACGAAGAGGTTGAGCCCCACGGGCGGCGTGATCATCCCGATTTCCATGTTCACCACCATGATGATGCCCAGATGGATGGGATCTATCCCCAGTTCGATGGCGATGGGAAAGACCAGCGGCGCCACGATCACCAGAAGGCCCGAGGGCTCCATGAACTGCCCGCCGATCAGCAGGATCACGTTGACCACGATCAGGAACATCACCGGCCCGAAACCCGCGTTCAGCATCGCGCCGGCGATATGCTGAGGGATCTGCTCGTCCGTCAGCACATGCTTGAGAATGAGCGCGTTGGCGATGACGAAAAGCAGCGTCACCGTCAGCTTGCCCGCCTCGAAGAGCGTGTGCTTGGTGTCGCGGTGGAAAAAGGCGGTGACCAGCACGTAAGGCCGCTTCAACAGGCTCAGGTTGCGGCCCTCGCCCGCGGTGGCCAACGGCCCCATATCCTTGTAGACGAAGCACGCGATCAAGTAGGCATAGACGGCGGCAACCGCGGCGGCCTCGGTCGGGGTAAAGATGCCTCCATAGATGCCGCCAAGAATGATGACGATCAGGAAGAGCCCCCAGGCCGCATCGCGCCCCGAGGCGAAGATCTCGGCCCAGCCCTGCCAGTCACCCTTGGGCAGGTCCTTGACCCGGGCCATGACATAGATCGTGGTCATCAGCATCAGTCCCGCCAGAAGGCCCGGGATGACGCCGGCAAGGAACATCCGGCCGACCGACACCTCGACGGCGGCCGCATAGACAACCATCACGATGGAAGGCGGGATGAGGATGCCCAGCGTGCCCGCGTTGCAGATCACGCCGGCGGCGAAATCGCGGGAATAGCCCACCTGCCGCATGCCGGCGATGACGATGGTGCCGATGGCCACAACAGTGGCGGGCGAAGAGCCCGAGAGGGCGGCGAATAGCATACAGGCGAAGACGCCCGCAATGGCCAGCCCGCCCGGCAGGTGCCCGACACAGGCGATGGAAAAGCGGATGATCCGCTGCGCCACCCCGCCCGTCGTCATGAAGGACGACGCGAGGATGAAGAAGGGGATGGCAAGCAGGGTGAAATGGCCTTCGAAGGCCTCGAACAGCGTCTGCGCGATCGAGGCGAGCGAGCTTTCCGAGAACCATAGGAGGAACAGGGTGGAGGACAGGCCCAGCGATACCGCGATCGGCACGCCGATCAGCAGCAGGCCCACGACCATCACGAAGAGCAGGAGGACTTCCATCAGTCACGCTCCCCCTGGCTTGCCCGCGCCTCTTCCAGTTCGTCTTCCACCTCGTGGCTTGCCACCAGCCGGTCGAGCTTGCCCTGCCAGATCGCCACCGCCGCCTGGGCGAAGCGGAAGGTCAGCAGAGCCATCGACACCGGCAGAACCAGATAGGGGATCGCCTTCGGCATCTTCTCGTATTCCTCGCCGAAGTTTATCCAGTCCTCGAGAAAGCGCAGGACCCCGGGCAACGGCACGTCCTGCACCTCGTACCAGCCCTGGCCGCGGAAATCCGTCTCCAGCCCGGTGGGGAACCAGCGGCCGGTAGTGGGGGGAAGCTCGGCGAAGACCGACCAGTAATCCCATGCCCCCTTGAGCAGCAGAAGCGAGAAGACCAGACAGCAGCCGACCGAGATCAGCGCCAGCAGCCGGCGCACCGGCGGCGAGACAAGGTTGATGATCGCGTCCACCCCCAGATGGGCGTGTTTCTTCACCGCATAGGAGGCACCCAGCAGCACCAGCCAGCCGAACATGAACACGGTCAGTTCCAGTGCCCAGAGAATGTTTGAATTGAACAGGTAGCGGGCAACGACATTGGCGAAGGTCACCACCGTCATCAGCCCCAGAAGCGCGGCGATCACCGTCTCCTCGATCCTGTCCACGAAACCCGGTTCGCGACTCATCTGTCCCCTCCTCCCGCAAGCGTCTTGCGAAACGGGCGGGCCACGTCGTTGCGGGGCCCGCCCGGAAGGTGCGCCGAGGCGCACCCTGCACGCCTTACATGCTGGCGTTGATGCTTTGCGCCGCGTCGATGTTGTCCTGGCCCACGTCCTCCTTGAACTGGTCCCAGACGGGCTTCATCGCCTCGACCCACTTGGCGCGCTGGTCGGCATCGAGCTGGCGCACGGTGCCGCCGGCATCGATGATCGCCTGCTTGGCGGCCTCGTTCACCTCGGTCGATTCCTTGTTCCGGGTCTCGGTGACCTCCGACAGGATGGTCAGGAACTGGTCGCGCACCTCCGGTTCCAGGCTGTCGAGCCAGTCGACGCTGGTCACCACCAGATAGTCGATGATGCCGTGATTGGTTTCGGTCACGCCGTCCTGCACCTCGAAGAACTTCTTGCCATAGATGTTCGACCAGGTGTTTTCCTGCCCGTCCACGACACCCTGCTGCAACGCGCCGTACACCTCCGAGAAGGCCATCTTCTGCGGGCTGCCGCCGATGGCTTCCATCTGCGCCACCAGCACGTCGGAGGACTGCACGCGGAACTTCAGCCCGTTGGCGTCGCTGGGCTCGATCAGCGGCACGTTGGCCGACATCTGTTTCATGCCGTTATGCCAGTAGGCCAGCCCCTGCAGGCCGCGGCGCTGCATGCTGTCCAGCAGGCCCTGACCGGCGTCGGAGGCCTGGAAGGCCTCGACCGCGTTGATGTCCTTGAACATGAAGGGCAGGTCGAAGATGCGGAAC
>JAUIBJ010000693.1 GCA_030428025.1 Alphaproteobacteria bacterium | reverse complement strand
ATGCACGCCCCGAAAGCGGGACGTTTCCTGCGTTGGCCCCTTTATCACTGTCCATTTGGGCCTGGTTTTGGCGTCGCGCACAATTTTTCGAGATTTTTCGCGATCCCGCGCGGCGGATTTTGGCAGGACCCGCGCGGGCTCTGGTCCCTGCATTTCCGGGCCTTTGCCGCCTTGCAGGGCCCGTGATCCCGCCCGAATTGTGGCACAAAATTGCAGCGCGCGGCCCCGCCCGTGCCGCAATTCACAACCGGATCGCGGAAATGAGCCGGCCGTAATCGGCCTCGCCCGCATGTGTTGCCCGCCGATAGGAATAGAACCGCGCCGGATCGGAATACGTGCAGTGCCGGGTCCATTCCGCCGCGCCGATTCCGGCTGTGCGCATCCGGTGCACCCCGTAGCCGGGCAGGTCGAAGAGATAGCGGTCGCCGTCGCCGCTGACGAAGAAACGGTGGTTCTCGGAGTCGTCCGCCATGAACTCGTCAAGGAACTCGGGCCCCACCTCATAGGCGCCCTGGCTGATCGTCGGACCGATCACCGCGCTGATGTCGCCCCGGTCGGCGCCCAGCTCTTCCATGGCTGCGAGCGTGGCCTCCAATACCCCGTCCAGCGTACCGCGCCAGCCCGCGTGCGCCGCCCCGATCACGCCCGCCCGGGCGTCGGCAAAAAGCACCGGCTGGCAATCCGCCGTCAGCACCGCCAGTGCCAGCCCCGGCGTGGCCGTCACCATCGCATCCGCCTGCGGCCGGTCCTCCAGCGGCGCGTCCACTCGCACCACCCGGGCCGAGTGAACCTGATGCAAGGTCACCAGAGCCTCTGGTGCGACCTGCAGCGCCTCTGCCACGCGGTTGCGGTTGATGCGGACGATATCGGACTGATCGGACGAGCCGCGGCCGCAGTTCAGACCCTCAAACACGCCCGAAGACGCTCCGCCTTTGCGCGAAAAGAAGCCGTGGCGCAGCGGCGCCAGGCTGTCGGCGGTGAGGATTTCCAGCGTCATACGTCCAATCCGGGCGGCGGTGCCGCCCCGTCGGGGGTGAAGGCCATTACCTTGAAGAGCGTCCCCATTTCATGCGGATGGGTCAAGCGCCGATGTGCGGCGATATGCGTTTCCAGTGCGCCGCCGCCCAGCTTTCTGGCCAGCGCCTGCGCCCGGGCGGTGATGCCCAGCCGCTCGAGGAACACGCCCTGAGGGGTCAGACGGCTGTGGCGGCAGGGGGCGGCCCGGGCCAGAAGTTCGAAATCCACATGCGCGGTCAGGTCGGCCTCGCCTGGGGCGTCGAAGGGTCCGGCGGTCATGTGTCCCGCTACCGCCTGCAGCGTGTCGCCCAGCGAGCGCCAGTCGCCGTAATCGACGATCAGCGCGGCGCCGCCCCTTTCGGCGATCCTTGCGCCGATTTCACGCGCCACCGTCTCGCCCGGCGGGCACAACTCGACAATGTCGCCATCGGCGGTGTCGTCCAGCCGGTGGGCCAGTTGCGGCGGCGTGACCGGGCCGCCAAGGCCGGGCTGCAGGGCGCCGTTGCGCAGGCCCACCATGCGCTCGCGCCAGCCTGTGCCCTCGCGCAGGAACTGCCGGATCGGCAGGGCGTCGAAGAACTCGTTGGCAACAAGGAAAAGGGGCAGGTCGGGAAGGTCGCTGGCGCCCTCGTGCCAGGCCGGGCGCCACGCTCCAAGCCGTTCCTCCTGAAGCCGGCGCAGCGTGGGCGAGCCCTCCACCAGATGCAGCCGCAGGCCCGCGTGAAACCCCGGCACGGCCTTCGTCGCGCGCAGGAGGTCGGCCATCAGCGTGCCCCGCCCGGGCCCGAGCTCGGCAAGGGCGAAGGGCGCGGGAGCCCCCTGATCCATCCAGCTTTGCGCCAGCGACAGGCCCAGCAGTTCGCCGAACATCTGGCTGATCTCCGGCGCGGTGGTGAAATCCCCGCCCGCGCCCAGCGGGTCGCGGGTTGTGTAATAGCCGTGCTCGGGATGCATCAGACAGGCGGCCATGTAGTCGGCCAGAGTCATCGGGCCGCTGCTCTGGATCTGCCGGATCAGCAGGGCGCCCAGCGGGGTCATGTTGCCGGGCCGCGGGCGCGGAGCAGCAGGAACAGCCCCAGCGCGATCATCGGCAGCGACAGGATCTGCCCCATGGTCAGCCCCCAGCCCTCAACATGCCAGGCCAGCCCCAGAGGATTGCCGGGCGAGACGAACTGCGCATCGGGCTGGCGGACGAATTCCACAAGGAATCGCGCCAGGGCATAGCCGATGAAAAACACCCCCGTGGCCGTGCCGGGCCGTTTCAGCGCCCCGCGCCGGAACACCAGCCACAGAAGGACCGCCCCGAGGATCAGCCCCTCGAGCGCGGCCTCGTAGAGCTGCGAGGGATGGCGGGCGCAGGCGCCGGCCACATCGGGGCAGTACTGGGCCATCTCGCCGGGAAAGATCACGCCCCAGGGCAGGTCCGTCGGGCGGCCCCATAGCTCGGCATTGATGAAATTCGCGAGCCGCCCCAGAAGCAGCCCCGCCGGCGTGGCCATGCACAGCACATCGGCCACCGACAGCCACCGGATGCCCTTGGCCCGCGAATAGAGCACACAGGCGGCG
>JAUIBJ010000692.1 GCA_030428025.1 Alphaproteobacteria bacterium | reverse complement strand
CGCGCCTTCGCGACGTATTCTTCCAGTTGTGACCGATCCACGAAACCGGGGATGAGACCATCGCCAATCACGAAGGATGGCGTGCCCTGAAAGCCGAGCCCTCGGGTGAGTCGCATCGACGTCGCGATATGCTCCTCGATCTCGGGCGCGGTCATATCCTGCCGGAGCCGGTCCATGTCGAGCCCGAGCTCGGCGGCGACGCGGAGAACCGATTTCTCCTCCGCCCGGCCTTGTAACCGCATCATCGCCGCGTGGAACTCCGGGTATTTCCCCTGTTTGCGGGACGCAAGTGCCGCGCGCGCGGCGAAGACCGAGCCTTCGCCGAGGATCGGCCATTCGCGATAGACCAGCCGGATGTTCCGATCCTTGGCAATCAGCGCATCGACCTCGGGTGCGGCGCGGCGGCAGTAGGGGCAGTTGTAGTCGAAGAACTCCACCACTGTCACGTCGCCCTCGGGGTTGCCGAGCACCGGTGCATTCGGGTCTCGTTCGATCACGTCCCGCTCGGCCGCAAGGAAGTCTGAGGCGTTCGTGGCCTCGGCGGCAGCCTGACGTTTCTGGAGCGTCGAGAGCGCCTCCATTACGATGTCCGGGTTCTCGCGAATAGCCTCGTAAACCAGTTCCTTGACGCGCCCTTCGTCCAACGCATCAGCTTCTGCGACCATGGGCACGGCCAATGCTATCGCCACCAACAAAAGCGTCGTCACTGTTTTCATTGTGTCGTTTCTCCCTGCAAGCGTTCCGCCTCGCTTCGGGCAGACTGAACGTCACGCTGCCGCGCCGGCCATGAGGATTTGATATAGGCGAGGATATCGCGGATCTGCTGATCGCCCAGTTTATCGCCGAACCCCGGCATCCCGCTATTCAGCTCAATGCCCTGCCGGGCGAGCGCGGCTTTGCCGCCGAGCTTCGTGTAGTCGAAAAGCACGTCGTCGCCGTGATGCCAGGTATGGCCGGTCTCGTCATGCGGCGGCGCGGGCAGGCTGCCGTCGTCGTTCTGCGTTTGCCAGTCGGGCTGGCCTTGCAGATTGGCGCCGTGGCAGGAGGCACAGTTTTCGACGTAAAGCTCTGCTCCGGTTGCGATGTCGGCCTCGGCCGCGGCGGAGGTCGCAGGATCGGGGCGCGACGTCGCCCACCAGGCCAGTGCCAGCGCAGCCGGCAGGACAGCCGCCGCGATGGCCGGATACCGGCTCATGCCGTCACCCGCAGCCACGTCATCATCCCTGACGCAGCATGGGAAAGCATGTGGCAATGCAAAAGCCAGTCGCCGGGATTGTCCGCCACGAAGGCGATGTCGCGGGTCTCGCCGCGGAGCATCAGGGCCGTGTCGCGCAGCGGGCCGAGCGAACCGTCCCCGGCGACCTCGCGGAAATGCATCCCGTGCAGGTGCATGGCGTGGGGAAAGACAGTATCATTGACGATCGTCAGTCGCACCGTCTGGCCACGGCTGGCTTCCAGAAGCGGTGTTCCCGTCATGCCGACAGCGCCGTTGAAGGCCCAGAACTGGTTTGCGTCCACGAGTTGCGCGAAGCTCCGCCGCTCCCCTTCCAGCACGGCGGCGTCAAGCCGGCCCATCGCGCCGCCGGACATGTTGAGCCGCGCGGTCAGCGCATCGTCAAGGCCGCCGACCTCCATTCGCAGATTGGGTGGAAGCGCTGCGGGAGCCGGCCTGCCGGCGCCGCCCGCCGCGCCGGTAACGGGGAAGGCGACCTGCGCAAGGCCCTTCCCGTCCTCGACGCGCACGAGATGCGCGGTTTCGCCCTCCGCCGCCGTCACATCGACGATCAGGTCCGCCCGCTGCCCCGGCCCAAGGACGATCGGTTCGGCGACAGGTTCGGATTCGGCAAGCGGCATCCCGTCGAGCGCGACCGTCCAGCCGTCGAGGCCCGAAAGCGCGAGCACGAATATCCGCGCGTTCGAGGCATTGATGAGCCGGATCCGGAGCCGCTCGTTCGTTCGCACTGGCAGCGAAAGATCATAACGCCCATTCGTCGTCACGAAATTGCCGATGCGCCCGGCATGGCTCCGGTCGTGGGGTGCCTCGAAATCCGCGGCGATCTGGCCGGTTGCGGGGTCAAGCCGCCAGTCATCAAGGATCAGCACCTCATCCCTGTCGACCTCCGGCGCCTCGGCCTCCTCCACGATCAGGGCGCCGTACAGTCCGCGCGCGACCTGCTCGACCGAGCGGTTGTGCGCGTGGTACCAGTAGGTGCCGGCATCAGGTGCCACGAAATCATAGAGGAACTCGGCGCCGCTTGCGACCGTCGCCTGCGTCAGGCCTGGAACACCATCCATCGCATTCGCGATCCGCATTCCGTGCCAGTGGATCGACGTGGGCTGCGGCAGGGCGTTTCTCAACCTCCGGGTAACGCGCCCACCCTGCGTCACCTTCAGCGTCGCGCCCGGCATCGTGCCGCCGACCGTCCACACTTCGGTTTCAGGATAGCCCGGAGGCGCAAGCTGGACCCGCGCCGCGCGGGCCTCGAACAAACCGGCATCCGCCGCCGCTGCGACAAGTCGCGCCGGCGATGCCGCCGCGAGCGCGGACGCTGATGCCTTCACGAGAAAGCTTCGACGTGAAAGGCTCATTC
>JAUIBJ010000031.1 GCA_030428025.1 Alphaproteobacteria bacterium | reverse complement strand
GGCCGGTGCCATTGGCAGCCCGCAGATCCTGCAACTCTCTGGGCTGGGGCCGGGCGGGCTTTTGCAGGAGCACGGGATCGAGGTTCTGCGCGACAACCCCGCCATCGGCGGCAACCTGCAGGACCACTTGCAACTGCGCTGCGCCTGGCGGCTGACGGGGGCGAAGACGCTCAATACCATGGTGTGCTCGCTCTGGGGCAAGGCGGCGATCGCGCTCGAATATGCCCTGAAGCGCTCCGGCCCCATGGCGATGGCGCCCAGCCAGCTCGGCGCTTTCGCCAAATCTCGCCCCGATCTGGCCACGCCCGATCTGGAATACCACGTGCAGCCCCTGTCGCTGGAGGCCTTCGGCGGTGCGCTACACGATTTCCCCGCCATCACCGCCAGCGTCTGCAACCTGAGGCCCGAATCGCGCGGGCATGTCTCCATCGCCTCGCCCGACCCGCTTGCCGCCCCGATGATCGCGCCCAACTACCTTTCGACCGAAGGCGACCGTCACGTCGCGGCGGCCGCGATCCGACTGACGCGTCAGATCATGGACCAGGCGCCGATGCAGCGCTATGCGCCGGAGGAATTCAAGCCGGGTATGTCTGCGCAGAGCGACGAAGAACTGGCCCGCGCGGCGGGCGATATCGGCACCACCATCTTCCACCCCGTCGGCACGGTGCATATGGGTGCGAGCGACAATGCCCCGCTCGATGCGCAACTGCGCCTGCGCGGGGTGGACGGGCTACGCGTGGCCGATGCCTCGATCATGCCCACCATCACCAGCGGCAACACCAATTCCCCCACCATCATGATCGCCGAGAAAGCGGCGGAGATGATCTTGCACGACGCCTGACGCAGAAAGGCCCCGGCGTTTCCACCGGGGCCCTCCGTTACCGGATCGGACGAAAGGTCAGCCTTCCGCCTTTTCCTCTTTCTTCATTTCCTCGCCGGTCTCCTGATCGACCATCTTCATCGACAGGCGCACCTTGCCCCGGTCGTCGAAGCCCAGCAGCTTGACCCAGACTTCCTGACCTTCCTTCAGCACGTCGGAGGGATGGTTCAGGCGGCGGTTCTCGATCTGGCTGACATGGACCAGGCCGTCGCGCTTGCCAAAGAAGTTCACGAAGGCGCCGAAATCGACGATCTTGACCACGGTGCCCTTGTAGATGTGTCCTTCCTCCGGCTCGGCCACGATCGCGTGGATCATGTCATAGGCCTTCTGGATGGCCTCGCCGTTGGGCGAGGCGATCTTGATCACGCCGTCATCGTTGATATCGACCTTGGCGCCCGAAACCTCGACGATCTCGCGGATCACCTTGCCGCCCGAGCCGATCACTTCGCGGATCTTGTCGGTGGGGATGTTCATCGTCTCGATGCGCGGGGCATGGATCGAGAAATCACCCGCCTCGCTCAGCGCCTTGGACATCTCGCCCAGAATGTGCATCCGGCCGTCCCGGGCCTGGGCCAGGGCGTTCTTCATGATCTCGGGCGTGATACCCGCGACCTTGATATCCATCTGCAGCGAGGTAATGCCGGCCTCGGTGCCCGCGACCTTGAAATCCATGTCGCCGAGGTGATCCTCGTCGCCAAGGATGTCGGTCAGCACGGCATAGGAGCCGTCTTCTTCCAGCACCAGCCCCATGGCCACGCCGGCGACCGCCGCTTTGAGCGGCACGCCCGCATCCATCATGCTGAGCGACCCGCCGCAAACCGAGGCCATCGAGGACGAGCCGTTCGATTCGGTGATCTCGCTCACCACGCGGATGGTATAGGGGAAATCCGTTGCCGGCGGCAGCACCGCCTGAAGCGCGCGCCAGGCAAGCTTGCCATGCCCGATCTCGCGCCGGCCCGGAGGGCCCACGCGGCCCGCTTCGCCCACCGAATAGGGCGGGAAGTTGTAGTGCAGCAGGAAGTTCGAGCGGAAATTGCCGTGCAGCGCGTCGATGATCTGTTCGTCGTCGCCGGTGCCCAGCGTGGTAACCACCAACGCCTGCGTTTCGCCCCGGGTGAACAGAGCCGAGCCATGGGTACGAGGCAGAAAGCCGGTTTCCGACAGGATCGGGCGCACCTGATCGAGCGCTCGGCCGTCGATCCGCTTGCCGGACTTAACCACGTCCCCACGCAGGACGCCGGCTTCCAGCTTCTTCATCGCCGCGCCGAGATTGGGATCTTCCAGTTGCTCTTCGCTGAGCTTTTCCTTGATCGCCTCGCGCGCGGCGGCCACGGCGGCGGTGCGCTCCTGCTTGTCGGTGATGGCGAAGGCGGCGCGCATCTGCTCTTCGCCGGCGGTCTTCACGGCCCCGTAAAGCGCGCTGTAATCCGGCGGCTGGAAGTCGAAGGGCTCTTTCGCCGCCTCTTCGGCCAGCGAGATGATCAGATCGATAACCGGCTGGATCTGCTCATGCGCGAAGGTCACCGCGCCCAGCATCTCGTCCTCGGACAGCTCATAGGCCTCCGATTCCACCATCATCACCGCATCCTTGGTGCCGGCGACAACGAGGTCGAGCCGCTGGTCGGGGTTGTTGCGCAGGCCCTGCATGTCCTCGACATCGGGGTTGAGGATATATTCACCACCCTCATAGCCCACACGGCACCCGGCAATCGGCCCCATGAAGGGCACTCCCGAGATGGTCAGCGCCGCCGAGGCGGCGATCATCGCCACGATGTCGGGATCGTTGACCAGATCGTGGCTGAGCACGGTGCACATCACCAGCACTTCGTTCTTGAAGCCCGGCACGAAAAGCGGCCGGATCGGCCGGTCGATCAGGCGGGCCGTAAGCGTCTCTTTCTCGGTGGGCCGCGCCTCGCGCTTGAAGAAGCCGCCGGGCACCTTGCCCGCGGCATAGTATTTCTCCTGATAGTGAACGGTGAGCGGGAAGAAATCCTGCCCCTCCCTGGCTTCCCTGGCAAAGGTCACGTTGGCCATGACGCTTGTTTCCCCAAGGGTGGCGATGACCGAGCCATCTGCCTGACGGGCAACCTTGCCCGTTTCCAGTGTGAGCGTCTCCTCGCCCCACTGCATCGTCTTCTTCACTTCGTTAAACATCTGTCGTTTTCCTGGTTGGAGGCGCTCTTGGGCGTATCCCAAGTCCTCCGTTTCAATGGCGGCCCCATTGCCGCCGACCCCAAATCCTGTTCATGCGCCCGGGGTCCAAGGGCATCACGTCTCGGATGGCGGCGCTATAGAGGAGTTTGGGCGGGATTGAAAGCTTTGATCACCGGGGCATAAGCGCGAGGCGCCGGAACACCCTCGAAATCGGGAACTCGGCGTGTCGGTATCCTGTCGGCATCGGGTGTTTGCCGATAAAGCGTCCGATCTTGATTTGACCAGAGGTCAGGGTAAGCTTGCCGGAATTTGCCGTCGTTGGGGGGACAGCATGGCAGAACCGATCCGATCCGTGACCATCGTGGGCGGGGGCACCGCTGGGTGGCTGGCCGCCCTCATCATGAATTCCGGACTGGCGCGAAGTTCGGAGCCGGAGCATGCGCTGGATGTGACACTGATCGAGTCGCCCGACATCCCGACCGTTGGGGTGGGCGAGGCAACGGTGCCGAACATGCCGCGCACGCTGATCGACTGCGGGATATCGGAAGCGCAATTCTTCAGAGCCTGCAACAGCTCCTTCAAGCTGGGGGTGCTGTTCGACAACTGGAATGTCGACCGCGAGGGCAGACCGATCTGTTATCTTAACTCGTTTGACGATCCGCCAGTGATCGACGGAATGGACCTTGCCGCCTACATGCTGCGCTTCGATGCGGGAGAGCTGGACTATGCCGAGCTTTGCGGGCCGAACCTTGACCTGATCCGTGAGAAACGTGGACCGCGCGGATTTCGCGCACCGCCCTTCTCGCAGGAGGCAAGCTTTGCCTATCACCTCGATGCCGGGAAGTTCGCGGCCCTTCTGCGCGATGTCTGCACGGCGCGGGGGGTGACCCACATCCTCGACAATCTTCAGGCCGTCGAGAAGGACGAGCAGGGGTACATCACCGCCCTGAACCTGCAAAAGACCGGACGGCGCGAAGTCGAGCTGGTGCTCGACTGTACCGGATTTCGCGGGCTGATCATCAACGAGGTTTTGGGCACGGAGTTCGTGAGCTATGCCGACTGCCTTGCCAATGACCGGGCGATGGCGGTTCAAATCCCGCATCAAGGGGAAGAATTGGAGCCCGGCACGCGATCGACCGCGCTCGGCGCCGGGTGGAGCTGGCGCGTTCCGCTCTTCAACCGCATCGGCACGGGTTACGTGTTTTCCAGCGCACATCGCACCGACGAGGAGGCACGGGACGAATTCATGGCGCATCTGGGCCCGGCGGCGGAGGGGCTGGAGCCAAGGGTAATCCCAATGCGGGTGGGCCGGAACCGCGAGGCCTGGGTGAAGAACGTCATCGCCGTGGGCCTGTCGGGCGGGTTCATCGAGCCGCTGGAATCAACCGCCATTCACATGATCGACATGTCGATCCGACACCTGATGCGGCTTTTCCCGGATACGAGTTACCCCGAGCCTGTTCGCAAGCGGTACAACCTTCGGATGGAACGGCTATATGACGAGGTGCGCGACTTCATTTGCCTGCACTACGCACTGGGAAACCGGACCGACACGCAATACTGGATCGACGCGCGGGAGGAACTGGCCGTGCCCGACAGCCTGGCCGAGAACCTCGAACTGTGGCGACACACCCTGCCCAGCTATCACGACATGCCCACTGCGACGCTGTTCTCGCACCGGACCTATCAGGCGGTGCTGATGGGCAAGCGCGTGTACGACGCGGGGTATGCGGCGCAGGACATTACCGCAGCCTTTGCGCTGAACGAGGAGAAATGGTGGGATTTCGTGGCGGATCACCGTGGCCGCGTGGCCGAGTTCTGCGCGCGCGCCCCAGATCACCGGCAGGTTCTGCGGGATATCCGGGGCGAGTTGTCATCACGCGAGCGGCGGCGGCTGGAACGGGGCGAAGCGCTGGAGCCGGCGACTCATGTCGGGCCGCAGACGCTAGTGTCGGAGTCCAGCCTGCTTTAGGAAGCTGCGGCCGCCCGCCTCTTGCGCCGCCCCAGAGCAACGGCCATCCCCGCCAGGGTTCCTCCTGGCCTACCGATGCGGGTCGAGCTTGCCGAATTCGCTGGTCAGCCGAGCGCGCAGCTTCTTGGCGGCCCCCTTCAGCGCGGCGGGAATGTCGGGCGCGTCGTGATGGGCCGCCATGGGTCCCAAACCGCGCGGGCGGGCCTCCATCGTGCAGCGGATATGGTCGGGCCCGTGCTTTTCGGCGTTCTGATCCTTCAGATGCACTTCGACGCGGGTCAGGCGATCTTCCAGATGGCCGAGATCGGAATTCACCGCGTCTTCGGCCACTTCGATCACCCGTTCGTCGCCATGAATGAAATTGTCTGTGCTCACCTGGATCTGCATTCCACGCTCCTTTGCCGGTCAACAGAGAATACCTATGTTGCGTCGGCCGGGGGGACAAGATGCCATTGGCGGCATGCCGTGCGGGCAGACGCAAAAACGCCCGCCTCTCGCGAGACGGGCGCCGTCCGGCAGGTCCGGAGAAATCGCCTCAGCGGCGGATGCCCAACCGCTTGATCAGGTCGAGGTAGCGGCCCTCGTCCTTGGCCTTGAGGTAGTCCAGCAGCTTTCGGCGCTGCGCCACCAGTTTCAGCAGGCCGCGGCGGCCGTGATTGTCTTTCTTATGGATCTTGAAGTGCTCGGTCAGCGTGGAAATCCGCGAGGTCAGGATGGCCACCTGCACCTCGGGCGAGCCGGTATCGCCGTCCTTGGTGGCGAAATCCTTCATGATCTTCTGTTTGTCTTCAACCGTGATCGACATCGGGGTCTCCTTTCGGGTCAGGGGTGAAGGGCGCAAGCCGGGATGTCGTCCAGCAAGGTCCATGGAGCTCCGCCTGTGGGCAGGAGGATGCGTGCGTATAGGGGGATTCCAGAAAAATGAAAAGCCCCGAATCCGCCAGCGCTCAGAAGCTGCCCTGCGGCACCAGAACCACGTGCCCGGCATCGACCGGCGCACCGCTGTGCACCATGGCCACTTCGGCCCCGTCCATCGTCACCCGGTAGAGCCCGTCATCCTCCTCGTCCTGCGTGACCTCGATCTCCGGCGGGGCGCCGCCGGGGTCGTATTCGATCACCAGGCTGTCTTCCTCCGGCCGGAAATCCATGATCTCTGCCGACGCGCCATCTGCCACGCCGCCGCCAAGATAGACCGTGTCCTGCCCGTCGCCGCCCGTCACAACATCGCCCGCGCCGGCGGTGATCGCATCGTCGCCGTCCCCGCCGTTGAGGTAATCGGTTTCACCGTCATCCTCTCCGTCCGGCCCGAGGCCGGACAGGTCGTCATCACCGATTCCGCCGAAGAGCGTGTCCTGCCCGGCGCCGCCGTCGAGCGTGTCGTCACCGTGATAGCCATGCAGCGCGTCGTCGCCGCTGCCGCCGTTCAGTTCGTCCTGCCCCTGCCCGCCGACAAGACTGTCATCACCCCCAGCGCCCTCCAGCGTGTCATCGCCGCTATGGCCGAAGAGCTCGTCATCGCCCGCCCCGCCCCGGACAAGGTCGTCATCCTCCTGCCCGTGCAGGGTGTCGTCGCCAGCCTCCCCGTCAAGCGTGTCCTCGCCCTCGCCGCCTTCGATCTGGTCCGCCTCGCCGCCGCCGGCAATGTGATCCGCACCCGCGTAGCCCAGCAGGAAATCGCTGCCCTCGGTGCCGACGATGGTGTCACCCTCCTCATCGCCGGTCTCGATCGTCCAGTCGTGCCCGCCGTCTTCGCCCTCGTCTTCGGGGGACTCTCCCATCTCCAGCGCCAAATTCACCTGGTCGATACTGGCCTGGTCGATGTCGTGCGGCCCGATTTCTGACGGCGTACCGTCATCCGCAGCGGCCCCGCCGGCGCCGGACCCTCCGAGCAGCGCCAGAAGCGCGTTCGCCGGAGAGGAGCCCGCCTCTTCCGGCGACTCCGCGCCCGTTTCGGGCATTCCTCCGCCCAGCAGCGCGCTCAGATCCTGAATCGCCGGGGCGGTCTCCTGTTCGGTATCGGGGTTGTCGCCGGTTTCCTCCGGCTCCGTGTCCTCATCGCCGTCCAGCGTCCAGAACGCAGCCGCGCCCACGGCCATCAGGCCGATCATACTCGCAAACAGAAACATCGCATCGATCCCACACGCCCCCGCGGCGATTAGGACAGATCGGCCCCGCCCGGTCAAAGAATTCCGGGCGGGGTGGTTAACGGAGAAGCCTTAGGCCGAGCGCCCCGGTGGAAAGACCTCATAGCCCGGCTCCTCGGGCTCGTCGTCCGTCATCTCGGCCGGAAAGCCCGGTGCTCGGATATCCAGCCCCGTCGCCTCTTCCAGCCGGCGGATGATGTTTGGCGACAGTTCCCGCTCGCCGAACCTTTTGATGCCGTCCTCGAAGATCGAGATCATCAGCGGGTTCATCTCCAGCGGCACGCCGGCCCTGTCGGCCACGTCCTGGAACAGGCCGATATCCTTGCGCACCAGATCCATGGTGAAGGAAATGTCGCGGCTGCCGTTCAGGATCACCTGGCTTTCGGTTTCATGCACGAAGGAGGTGCCGGAACTGATCTTGATCGCTTCATAGGCGGTGTTCAGGTCCATTCCGGCGGCCTTGCAGGTGACCAGTGCCTCGCAGCAGGTGATCAGGTTGGCGGTGGCCAGGTAGTTCGTGACCACCTTCAGGATCGAGGCACTGCCCAATTCGCCGGTATGAAGGAT
Source organism: Alphaproteobacteria bacterium (assembly GCA_030428025.1). Lineage (GTDB taxonomy): Bacteria > Pseudomonadota > Alphaproteobacteria > Rhodobacterales > Rhodobacteraceae > Roseovarius. Next base: position 5,571 of record JAUIBJ010000031.1, on the reverse strand, counting down.
GCGCCGGCCCATCGTCGTGAGAAGCGGCAGGATTCGCTCGAATGTCGGCCGGTCGCAACCGGCGAAGATCGAGATATTACCGGTATCGGCCCGGTGGCAGCCGCCCGAGACCGGACAGTCGACCGCCGCGCCGCCGCGCTCGATCACCATTGCGCCGATACGCTTGACCTCGGCCTCGTCGGTGGTCGACATCTCCATCCAGATCTTGCCCTCGGTCACCTCGGGCAGCATCTGCTGCATCACCGCATCCGAGGCGGCGGGCGAGGGCAGGCAGGTGATGACTGCATCGCAGTCGCGCATCATCTCTGCGGGGCTGCCGCCGCGCTTGGCACCGCGCCCGACGAAACCCGCGACGAGGTCGTCGTTCAGATCGTGCACCGCAAGATCGACGCCGTTGCGCAGGAGCGACCCGCTGAGCTTGGCCCCGACATTGCCGAGGCCGATGAATCCGACTTTCATGTTCCGTGTTCCTCTTTCCGGATCAGACGCGTTTCCCCGAACCCCACATGTTCCGGGCGGCGATTCTGTTCTGAAAGCGACAAAAAGGGCGCGATCCGGCTACCGGCGCCGCAGCGTGTCCCCGTAGCTGATGGTGGGCTCCAGCACGATACGCTCGGGCTTGCCTTCTTCGCCCGCCTCGACACGCCGGGCGATGATTTCGGCCGCCTTCTGGCCGATCTCGTGGCGGCAGGCATCCATCGTGGCCAACTCGCGCGGCAGACCCTTTAACAGGTTGAGCCCGTTGAAACCCGCCAGCCCGAACTCCTCGGGGATCTTCACGCCTTGTTCGAGAAGATAGAGAAGCCCGCCCGCGCCGATCAGGTCATTGGAATAATAAATGAAATCCAGATCGGGCGAGCGCTCCAACACGTCGCGCGTCATCTCGCGCCCCTTCACCAGGGCGGAGCCGCCGGAATAGAATTCGCGGTCCTCGATCTCGACCCCGGCCTTGGCCAGCGCCTCTGTGAAACCCTCGAAGCGTTTTCGCGCCCGGTGGTCCTGCGCCATCTTGGTGCCGAGAAAGGCGATATGCTCATACCCGTCCTTCAAGATCGCCTGCGCCATCTGCCGACCGGCACGGCGATGGGAGATGCCCACGACCGAGTCGACCGGCGTGCCGTCCACATCCATGATCTCGACCACCGGAATGCCCGAGGCCTTGAGCATGGCGCGGGAGGCGTCGGAATGCTCAAGCCCGGCGATGATCACCCCCGAGGGCCGCCACGACAGCATCTCGTAGAGAACTTTCTCCTCCTTCTCGGGGCTGTAGCCTGTCACCCCTACCACCGGCTGCAGGCCAGTTTCTTCCAGCGCCTCGCTGATGCCCGACATCACTTCGGGGAAAACCATGTTCGACATCGACGGGATGATCACCGCCACCAGATTCACCCGCTGGCTGGCCAGGGCGCCGGCGATCTTGTTGGGCACGTAGCCAAGGTTCTTGGCGGCTTCCAGTACCCGCTGGCGTGTGGCCTCCGACACGTCACCGCGGTTACGCAGCACCCGGCTGACGGTCATTTCCGAAACCCCCGACGCTTCCGAGACGTCGCGCAGGGTCAGGGGGCGGTTGTCATTTGCGCTCACGTCCCGGCATCCTCATTCTGTTTTGTCCCTTGATGTTATCGCGAACGTCGCCGCCGCCGCAAGCGGAACGAAAAGAACGATTGAGGCGATGACAACCGCCGCCCGGGCGGTTAAAGAGATGCCGGACGGCCCCGTGGCTCAACAGGATAGAGCAGCCCCCTCCTAAGGGGCAGGTTGCAGGTTCGAATCCTGCCGGGGTCGCCATTTCCCTCCTGTCAGATCCAAGCGGCTTGCTGCAGCTTCGCGGCGACCATCTTTGCGGAGCACGCAAAGCAACAGTCCGGAAAAGAATATCGCCATCGGCCCGCCGGCTGGCGCGCGGGAATTGCATAAATGCCGGCGGGGTTTTATCCATTTGTTAACCAGAAGGCTGAGCAGCACGCCCCAAACGAAAAGGCAATCGACCCCGTGCAAACCTGTATCGTGACCTGCATGCGCAACGAGGGGCCTTTCATCCTGGAATGGATCGCCCATCACCGCGCCATCGGCGTGGGCAGCTTTCTGATCTTCACCAACGATTGCGACGACGGCTCGGCGGAACTGCTCGACACGCTCGACGATCTGGGCATCGTTCGGCACCTGGAAAACCCCGACCGGCTGCTGAAAAGCGCCAAGCGGCAACTCGTGGCCTTCGACTATGCCACCTGGCTGAAAGAATATCGACGCGCGGATTACGTGGCGCTGATCGACGCCGACGAGTTCATCAACGTCAAGACGGGAGACGGCAGTTTGGCGGCGCTCTTCGAGGCCACGGACGCGCCCGACGTGCTGTCGCTCAACCAGATCCATTTCGACTTTTCCGGCGTGCGCGCCTTCGAGGACGTGCCGCTGACAGACCAGTTCTTCCACACCAACGGGGAAGAGGCCGGCACCATCCCGACCAAGCGCACCGGGCTCAAGAGCCTGCACCGGGTGCGGCCGGAAATCGAGCCGCTCAATCACGTGCCCCAGCTCGAGCCCGGCTTTGCCGAAGAAGCGGCGAGGTGGGTCGATGGCTCGGGCCGGTCCATCGCCGTGCCCCGGCGGCTGGCGCGCAAGAAGGTGCGGCGCGCCGACGGCTCGACCGAGTTTGCCCAGATCAACCACTATGTCCTGCGCTCGGTGGAAAGCTTCATGGTCAAGCATGACCGCGGCAGCGGCGTGGGCCATGACAGGTTCGACGCGCTCAGCTATGCCGAACGCTACAGCCTCAATTCCGCGCCGACCGAAGACCGCAGCATCCTGAAGACGCAAGGCATAAGGCAGGCCGAGCTTCAGGCGCTGCTGGCCGAGCCGGCAATCGCCCGGGCCCACGCCGCCTGTGTAGACGGGCACCGCGCCCGGATTGCCGCCCTGCGCCAGGCGCCGGACGGCGCGGCGCTTTACCGCGAGCTCACCGGGATTCACGAACGCCACCGGCCCCTTGCCCGGAAAGAGACCGCATGAGCGAAGAGGCCGTCCCGAAAGAGCTTCTGATCCTCGCCGGGCAGTCCAACGCGGTCGGCCGCTCTGTCCGAGAGCGGGACACCACGCCCGAGCAGCGCGAGGCGCCGGGTGCGGTGGTCTGGACGCACAAAAAGGGATGGCTGCCGCTGCGCTATCAGTCGGGATACCAATATGTCGGGCTCGGTCCCGAGGTCGGGCTGGCACAGGCGTGGCAGGAGGCGACGGGCCGACCGCCGGCGCTGGTCAAGCTCGGCAAGGGCGGCGCATCGCTCGCACATGAATTCAACCCCGAACACGGCAAGCGCAAGCTGGGCCGGATGATCGCCCATGCCCGCCTGGCCCGGCAGGATGGCGCGCCGGATATTCGCGGCCTGATCTGGGTGCAGGGAGAGCGCGACGCGGGCGTCCATGAAAAGAGCCTGCACTATTCCGAGCGCTTCACGGGCATGGTGGAGACGGTCCGCACGCGGCTCGACTGCCCCGGCCTGCCGGTGGTCTGCGCACTTTTGTCGGCCGACCCCGAGCAACTGCCCTGGCAGGACGCCATCAACGCTGCCTTCCGCGACAATGGCGACCCACTGATCGGCTGTATCGAGACCCACGATCTGGAAAAAGCCGACGGCATTCACTATACCGGCGCCGCCCTTTACGAGCTTGGCCGGCGCGCGGGCCGGGAACTGGCCAGATTGTGCGAGGGGCAGGAATGAACAACAGCGAACGCGCCCGCTTTCTGATCGAGACGCTGGATCCCGAGCGCCCCCTGCAACTGGCCGATATCGGCGCGCGCCTCACCAAGGACACGCCGCCCTATCAGCCGCTGCTCGATCACGGCGCCGCCCGGTTGCACGGGTTCGAACCCGACCCCGAGGCGTTCGAGGCTCTGAAGCGGGCGGCGACGGAGCGGATGTCGGTCTATCCTTACGCGGTCGGCACGCCCGGCCCCGCGACCTTCTATTCCCACCATATCGGCTCGATCTCCTCGGTCTTTCCTCTGGCCCCGGCCTCGGCGAAGTTCCTGGGCAAAGGGTTCTGGCTGAACCGCCCGATCACGGAAATCGACATGGAACTTGTGGCGCTCGACGCGGTCGAGGGGCTGCCCGATCTCGATATCCTGAAGATGGACGTGCAGGGCTCGGAACTGGGCGTGCTGCAGCATGGCCGCGAGCGGCTGGCGCGCTGTGTGATGATCATCCCCGAGGTGCGGTTCTATCCGATGTACGAGGGCGAGCCGACCTGGGCCGAACTCGATGCCGAGATGCGGGCACAAGGCTTTGCGCTGCACCGTTTCCTGCACCAGAAATCCGTGGTCGTGCGATCCAGCCAGAAATCCGAGTTCCGCCGCGGGGCCGGTTCGCAGCTTCTCGATGGCGATGCGGTCTATATCCGCGCGGCCCACGACCCCGACGCGCTGGACGACCAACAACTGAAGGCGCTGGCCCTGGCGGCGGACGTGATGGCGCACAGCTACGACCTTTGCGCCTATTGCCTCGACGCCCTGCGGGCGCGGGGGAAGGTCGACCGCAAGGCGATAAAGACCTATATCCAGATGCTGCCCAAGGGCGTTCTGGCTGGATCGGGCTGACCGCGCCACAGGGAGCATCGCATGACCCACCATCTGTTTCTCACCGAAGAGCACGAAATGCTGCGCGACCAGATCCGGCGCTTCGTCGCCGAACAGGTCGAACCCCATGCCGACCAGTGGGAGACGGACGGCTTCGTGCCCCGCGATGTGCTGCGAGAGATGGGCCGGCTCGGCTTCTTCGGCATCCGTTATCCCGAGGCCTACGGCGGCAGCGACATGGACACGCGCGCCACCGCAGTCCTGGCCGAGGAGCTGGGCCGCGCGACCTATTCCGGTTTTGCCATCACCGCGCTGGTCCATACCGACATGGCCTCGGTGCATCTGTTCAACGCCGGCAGCGACGCGCAGAAGGCCGCCTGGATGCCCGGCATCGTCGCCGGCGAGGTGATCACCGCCGTCGGCGTGACCGAGCCGGATGCCGGTTCGGACGTGAAGGCCATCCGCACCACGGCGCGGCGGGAGGGCGGCGAATATGTGCTGAACGGCACCAAGATGTTCATCACCAACGGCGTGCATGGCGACCTGTACTGCATCGCCGCCAAGACCGACACAGCCGGCCCCGCAAGCCAGTCTGTCACCATGTTCCTTGTCGAAAAGGGCACGCCCGGTTTCACCGTCTCGCGCGCGCTGGACAAGCACGGCTGGCGGTCGTCGGACACGGCCGAACTGATCTTCGACAACTGCCGAATCCCGGCGGAAAACATCCTTGGAGAGGAAGGGCGCGGCTTTTACGCGATCATGCGGAACTTCCAGAACGAGCGGATCGTGCTGGGTGCCATGGCGATGGGCGAGGCGCAGGCGGCGCTGGATCTGACGCTGGAATACGTCAAGACCCGCAAGGCCTTCGGCGCGCCCTTGTGGGAGAAACAGGCGATCCGCCAGCGGCTGGCGATGCTCGCCGCCCGCGTCGCCGCCGCCCGGCAGTTCGTCTATGCCACCGCCGCCCGCGATGCCGCCGGCGAGGAGGTGACGCGCGAGGT
>JAUIBJ010000691.1 GCA_030428025.1 Alphaproteobacteria bacterium | reverse complement strand
GACCGTCCTCTTCGATGATGCGGATGTTTTCCAGCGCCACCGCCGCGCCCACCGGGTGGCCGCCGCCGGTATAGCCATGCCCCAGCACGCCGATCCGCCCGCTTTCCTCGGCCACCGGGCCGTAGAAGCGGTCGTTCAGCAGGATGGCGGAGAAGGGGATGTAGCTGGAGGTGATCTGCTTCGACAGCACGATCGCATCGGGCTCGATCCCGTAGGTTTCGCAGCCGAACATGTTGCCGGTGCGTCCGAAGCCGTTGATCACCTCGTCGGCCACCAGCAGGATGTCGTATTGCCGCAGCACCTTCTGGATCTTCTCCCAGTAGGTGGCCGGCGGCACCACCACGCCGCCCGCGCCCATCACCGGTTCGCCGATGAAGGCGGCGATGGTATCGGGGCCTTCGGCCTGGATCATCGCGTCGAGATCCTCGGCGCAGCGGGTGGCGAACTCTTCCTCGCTTTCGCCATCGCGCCCTTCCTTCCAGTAATGCGGGCAGGTGGTGTGCAGCACGCCCGGCAGCGGCAGGTCGAAGGAGCGGTGGTTGTTGGGCAGCCCTGTCAGGCTGGCCGCGGCGATGGTGACGCCGTGATAGCCCCGATGGCGCGAGATGATCTTTTTCTTCTCCGGCTGGCCCAGAGAGTTGGAGCGGTACCAGATCATCTTCATCACGGTGTCGTTGGCCTCGGACCCGGAATTGGTGAAGAAGACCTTGGACATCGGCGAAGGCGCGATCTGTACCAGCTTTTCGGCCAGGTCGATGGCCGGACCGTGCGAGCGGTGGGCGAAATTGTGGTAATAGGGCAGCTTCTTCATCTGCTCATGCGCGGCGTTGATCAGGCGCTCGTTGCCGAAGCCAACGGCGACGCTCCAAAGTCCTGCCATCGCCTCGACATAGCGCTTGCCGTGATTGTCGAAGACGAAGACGCCTTCGCCGTTCTCGATGATCTGCGGGCCCACATCCGCATGGGCCATGGCGTTGGTGTAGGCGTGGAAATGATAGGCGACGTCGCGCGCTTCGGGGGAGTTGGGAGCATGTGTCATCGGGGGGACTTTCCTGGCGTTGGGGCAGGCGGTCAGCCCGGCCTGCCGGTTCTTCCCGGCAAGTGTTGCAGAACTCCCGGAGAATTGGAAATGAAAATTTGATCAAAAGAATCAGCGCAACCCTACCACTGCGAAAGGTGCCCAATAGGCCGGGTGGCGGCGAAGCGGATCGGCATCTGGGTCGTCGGCGATGGCCAGAAGCGAGCGCCGCAGCGCCTCGGCATGGCTGAGATGCGGCTCGGCGCGCAGGGTCTCGAAGAAGCCGGTCGAGACCTCGACCGCGGCCGAGGAATAGACCGACCAGTGGGTGACAAGAAGCGAGGTGCCGCCGGCGTGAAAGAAGGCGCGGGCGAGGCCGGAAAGCCCCTCGGCTTCCGGCGCTTCACCGGCGGCCGTGTTGCAGGCCGAGAGCACCACCAGATGCGCCCGCAGGCGTAGCGTGGCGATCTCGGCGGCCGTCAAGAGACCGTCATCCTCGGCGCTGGCGGACTCGGGCGGTGTCAGTACCAGCCCCGGCGCGCGGGCGCCGGCCTCTCCCGCCGTCAGCCCGTGTGTGGCGAAGACCAGCACATCGGCTGTGGCCAGATCGCCCGAGGCGTCGAGCGCCTTGACCCTGGCTTCGTTGGCCTCCTCCCCCAGCAGCAGGGTGCTGTGCGCCGGTCCGAAGACCTCTCCGATGGCCCGCAACTCGCAGGCCGAATCGGCCAGGCGCGACAACGCGCGCAGCGCGGCGGGGCGAGCGAGGGCGCGCCCGTCGCCGGCGTCGGTGTCCATCAGCGTCGGCATGTCCGCTGCGGCGGAGCGCAGGTCGGCCACCCGCACCGTTTCGCAGTCGATGGCACCGCCCGTACCGATCACCGGATCGCCGATGCCGAGAAACCGGGCCGGTCCGGCGCCGGATTCCGGGGCGGGCCGGTCGTGCAGGGTGCGAAGGCTGGTGATTGAGGGCAGGACCGACACGGCATGCCGGCGGATCAGCCAGTCGGGTCCGTCCGGCCCCGGATCGGGCGCGGTGACCAGCGCCTGAAAGGGCAGGCGCAGCAGATCGGCGGGAGGGGCGAGAATCAGGTGATCGGTTCCGGCCAGCAGATCCTCTATGCCGCCGAAAAGGTCGGCATAGAGACCGAAGGCCCTTTCCGGGTCGAAAACGTTTCCGCTGTCGTCTTCCTCCAACGACATCGCCCCCCGCAGGCCCGCCGCCGCGCCGGCGGTACAGCCCGGATCGCTGACCGCCACCTCGCAGCGGAAGGCCTGGATGCGGGCGTTCAGATCGCCACGACTGTCCTCGGGAATTGCGGCGACCCGCACTGCGGTGGGGCCGATGGCGATGGTCAGGTTCGATGAGCCCTCAAGCCCCGCGATCCGCTCGGGCCGCAGCCCTGGCAGCAGGAAGGTGACCAGCATCTCGCCCGGTCGCAGCCGCGCCTGGATGCCGGAGACATCAAGCGGTTGAACCTCCGTGATGCCGGTCGCCTCCAGCCCGAGGGCCGCAAGCCGCTCTTCGGTCTCGGCAAGCTCCGTCTCGATCCGGGTCAGCCGTGTGTCGAGCGCCCGGATCGCCCCCGGCTCGGCCCCGC
>JAUIBJ010000690.1 GCA_030428025.1 Alphaproteobacteria bacterium | reverse complement strand
CGATCTCGGCGCGCACCTCCGGCGTCACCCGCACCGGCTGGGTCAGCTTGCGGCCGCCATGCACCACGCGATGCGCCGCCGCGCGCAGATCGCCGATGACGACGCCCTTCGTCTCCAGCGCCTTCAGAACCGCGCGAAGCGCCGCGCGATGGTCGATGAGCGGCAGGTCTCGGCGCTCGCCACCGACGTCCAGAAAGGACTGATCCCCGATCCCTGCGGCGATGCCGGAAACGGTTTCGGACAACTCGGCATCGAACACCGCGAACTTGATCGAGGATGAGCCGGCATTGAGCACCAGAATATCGCTGACGCCGCTCACCCGTCCCAGTCCTCGTACCGGATGTCGATCTCGCAGCGGTTCCAGCCCGACCCGGTCAGCCGGATCGGCTCGGCCATCAGCTTCAGGTCCTCCAGCCCGCATTCGGGAAAGTCCAGCCCCATGGAATGCGCCATCGGCACGCGTCGCCCCGGCTTGGGGTTCAGCCCCGGCGCGATCTGCTCAACACCCATTTTCATATGGTGGGCGATGTCCCATTCCAGCACGTCATCCGCGTGCCGGCTGACCACCCAACAATGCATGTCGGTGGTGGTGCCGCGCTTTTCCTCGGGGAAGAAATAGCCGGTCATGTACCCGGCCTCGTAGCCGGCAGCCCGGAGCGAGGCGATCAGATAGAGGTTGATGTCGACGCAGGACCCCACGGTCATGTCGCAAAGCTGCGGCACTTCTTCCGCCTCGTCGTAATAGGTCACGTCGACATGACCGTAGGAGAAGCGCCGCGCCACGTCCTGTACCACGGCAAAAAGCCCCGAGCGCCCGCCGCCTGCGGCCTCGGCGACGCGCCGCGCATCCACCGCCAGCGCATCGGCCGCGCGGGTGAACCGGCTGTCGGTGGGGTGGAACATCGCCTCGGGATAGGCGCAGGTGCCCGTCCCGAAACCGTAGCGCAGCGTCACCTCGCCTTCCGGCTCGATCAGCGCCGCCATTTGCCCGGTCGCCGTCTCGCCGGTCAGCCGCCAGTGCCCGCCCTCGACGGAAAAGCCCAGCGGCACCAGATGCGGCGTGGCACAGCCCACGGGCGCGAGCAGCCTGCCCGCGCCCGCCGCGACCCTGACAGTGACCTGCGCCACCGGCCTCAGACCACCTGCTCGCGCATGTCCGAGGGGTCGATGCCCGCCACCTCGACCGGCTTCTTCATCGCGTCGCGGCGGAAGGGCTCGCCCAGTTCCTGGTTGATCATCGCCTCGATCAGCGTGGTCACGCCATTCTCCATCTGGTCCTTGATCGCCTGGTTCAGCGCGTCGGTGAGCTCGTCCATCGTGCGGGCCACGACGCCCTTCAGGCCGCAGGCATTGGCGATCCCGGCATAGCTCACGCCCTCGTCCAGTTCTGTGCCGACGAAGTTGTCGTCGAACCAAAGGGTCGAGTTCCGCTTTTCCGCGCCCCACTGATAGTTGCGGAAAACGATCTGCGTCATCGCCGGCCATTCCTCGCGCCCGATGGCCGTCAGCTCGTTCACGGCAATGCCGAAGGCGCCATCGCCGGCGAAGCCCACCACCGGCACATCGGGACAGCCAATCTTGGCACCCATCACCGAGGGCAGGCCATACCCGCACGGGCCGAAGAGGCCGGGTGCGAGGTATTTGCGCCCTTCCTCAAAGCTTGGATAGGCGTTGCCAATTGCGCAGTTGTTGCCGATGTCGGACGAGATGATCGCCTCCTTCGGCAGCGCCGCCTGAATCGCGCGCCAGGCCATGCGCGGACTCATCCAGTCGGGCTTGTCCTTGCGCGCCCGCTCGTTCCAGGTGGTGCCGGGGTCGTCGTCCTCGTGATCCATGCTGGAAAGCTGTTGGGCCCAGGCCGATTTCGTCTTCGCGATGAGCGCTTTCCGTTCGTCGCGGCCCTTGTCGCCGGCGGTGTCCGACAGCCGCTCGAGGATCCCCTCGGCCACCTTCTTCGCATCGCCCACGATTCCCACCGACACCGGCTTGGTCAGGCCGATCCGATCGGGGTTCAGATCGACCTGGATGATCCGGGCGTCCTTCGGCCAATAGTCGATACCGTAGCCCGGCAGGGTGGAAAACGGGTTGAGCCGCGTGCCGAGCGCGAGCACCACGTCGGCTTTCGAAATCAGCTCCATCCCGGCCTTCGAGCCGTTGTAACCCAGCGGTCCGGCGAACAGGGGATGCGAGCCGGGGAAGGCGTCGTTGTGCTGATAGCCCACACAGACGGGTGCATCCAGCCGTTCGGCGAGCGCCTTCGAGGCGTCGATCCCTCCGGCCAGCACCACGCCCGCGCCGTTGAGGATCACCGGGAATTCCGCCCCGTTCAGCAGTTCCGCCGCGCGGTCGAGCGACTCGGACCCGCCCGAAGGACGTTCGAACTGAACAATCTGCGGCAGCTCGATATCGACCACCTGGGTCCACATGTCCCGAGGGATGTTCATCTGTGCCGGCGCCGAGGCGCGCTTGGCCTTCAGGATCACCCGGTTCAGAACCTCGGCCACGCGGGTCGGGTCGCGCAGCTCTTCCTGATAGGCGACCATGTCCTCGAACAGCTTCATCTGCTCGACCTCCTGGAACCCGCCCTGGCCGATGGTCTTGTTCGCGGCCTGGGGCGT
>JAUIBJ010000689.1 GCA_030428025.1 Alphaproteobacteria bacterium | reverse complement strand
CGGCCCTGCGGGCGCGCCCTCGGGGCTGCGGCCGGAACCGGGTTACCCCCAATACCCGGCCGGTCGCGGTCCCATCCGGGACGACCGCGCAGCTACAACCTTCCGGGCCGCGAACGCCCCGTGCCCCGGGGAGAGCCGCGTCGCCATTGGCGGCGCGGCTGCCGTTTCCGGGGCTTGCCCGACGGCCGCTTTTCCCGCAGTCTCGGTCCTGTTCTCAGGGCGGGGTGAAATTCCCCACCGGCGGTAAGGGGTCACACCCCAAGCCCGCGAGCGCACCGGGTTTCGCCATGAACCCCGGTGGTCAGCAGATCCGGTGCGATGCCGGAGCCGACGGTCACAGTCCGGATGGAAGAGAACGCCGGGGGTGTCGGGGGTGCACGAATGCCCCGCCTTTCCCGTCGTCCTGCGCCTTGGGTGGATGTGTCGATGATGGAAAGGAGATTGCCATGACATCCCCCCGCTATGCCTTCATCAAGGCCAACTGGCATGCCGAGATCGTCGATCAGGCGTTGGCCGGGTTCTGCGAACTGATCCCGCGCGACCAGGTCGACGTGCCCGGCGCCTTCGAGATGCCGCTTCTCGCCCGCGACCTGGCCCAAACCGGGCGCTACGCCGCCATCGCCGCCGCCGCCTTCGTGGTCGATGGCGGCATCTATCGCCACGACTTCGTGGCGCAGGCGGTGGTCGACGGGCTGATGCGCGCAGGGATGGACAGCGGCGTGCCGGTGCTCTCGGTCTCGCTCACCCCGCACCAGTATCAGCAGACCGCGCATCACACCGCGATCTTCCGGGCGCATTTCGTTGAGAAGGGGCGCGAGGCGGCCCAGGCCGCGCTGACGATCGGCAAGACCCGCGAGAGGCTGGGCGCGGCGGCCTAACCGTCGCCCAGATAGGCACGCAGCGCCTCCGGCGGATCGGCAAAAAGCCGGTCCGTCGCCACCGGAGCGTGGGCTGTGCCATCGACCACCAACACCACCTCATCGGCGATCCGGCGGGCGTCTTCAGGGTCATGGCTGACCATCAGCACCGTCGCCCCGCTCTCGTGCGCCAGTTCGGCCACCAGATCCAGCATTTCCACCTTCAGCGCCGGGCCAAGCGCCGCGAAAGGCTCGTCCAGCAGGAAAATCTCGCGCTCCTGCACGCTCAGCCGCGACAGCGCCACCCGCGCCCGCTGTCCGCCCGACAGCGCGCCGGGCTTGCGCGCGCCCAACCCTTCGAGTCCTACCCGCGACAGCGCCGCTTCGACCCGGTCGCGTTCCCCGGCCGACAGCCGCAGGCGCGGCGCGATCCCCAGCCCCACATTCTGCGCCACCGTCAGATGCGGGAAAAGATTGCCGTCCTGAAACAGCATCGCCACCGGCCGCCTGCCCGGCTCCAGATCCGATATCGTGCGGTTCCTGAAAGAGATTTCCCCCGCTTCCAGCGGCAGAAAGCCAGCGATCGCCTCCAAAAGGGTCGTCTTGCCGCCGCCCGAAGGCCCGATAACAGCCACGAAGCGCCCTGCCTCGATCCTGAAATCGGCGGCAAGGCGAAACCCGCCATTGTCGATGACGCAGCCGTCAAGCTTCAGCATGCCAGCGCCCTCCCCTGTCCAGCATCCAGAAGGCGCCGACCGACAGCAGCAGAAGCAGAAGCGCCGCCCCCGCCGCCGCCTCCATCCTGTAGGCGCCCATCAGACGGTAGATCTGCAAGGGCAGCGTGGCTGTCTCGGGATCGGCGAAAAGCGTGATAACCCCCAGATCGCCCATCGACAGCGCCATCGCCAGCCCGCCGGCGAAGCCGATCTGCGCCCGCAGGCGTGGCAGCACCACGAAGCGGAAAAACGGCCCCCCGCGAATGTCGAGCGAGAGGCCCAGTTTCCCATATCTCTCCACCACGTCGCTCGCCGCCGGCACCAGGATGCGCAGGGCGAAGGGCAGCGACATCGCCGCATTCACCAGTGCCGTCACCGGCAAGGCCAGCGCGAACGGGTCCGCGACAGGCCGGATGACGATGAAGAGCCCCGTGCCGATGACCAGCGGCGAGACCGCCAGCCCCAGAAGCCCCGCCGGTTCCACCGCGTGCCGCCGCCCGCAGGCAACCGCCAGCGCCATGGGCAGGGCCAGCGCCAGCGTCAGCAGCATGCTGCCCGCCGCCACCGCGATCGAGGTCAGCGCCGAGATCCATACCTGCATCGGCATCTGAACGAAGCCCGGCAGGCCCGACACCAGGATCGCCGCAAGCGGCAGCATCAGGAACCCAGACGCGACCGCGATCCAGCAGCCATCGCCAAGTCGCGCTGCAACGCTCTTGCCGTCCCACCGCCGCACCGGCCGGTCGAGCCCGGCGCCGAACCCGGTGCCCCGTGCCAACCGCAGGGCGACGAGCGCGGCGGAAACCGTGGCCACCACCTGCAATCCCGCCAGCATCGCCGCGCGGCCCAGATCGAAATCGAAGCGGAAGGCCTGATAGATCGCCAGTTCGATGGTCGTCGCCCGCGGCCCGCCGCCCAGAGTCAGCGCCACGGCGAAACTGGTCAGGCACAGGGCGAAGACCACGGCCAGCGCGCCGGGCACCACCTGCCGCAGCATCGGCGCCTCGATCAGTCGGAACATCGCCCGTCCGTCCAAGCCGAGTTGCG
>JAUIBJ010000688.1 GCA_030428025.1 Alphaproteobacteria bacterium | reverse complement strand
GGGCGTTTCGTCGATGCCCTGGCCGAGGTCGCGGCCCAGATGACGATGGACGAGATGCAGGAAAAGCGCGGCGCGTACATGAAGGCCGTGCGTCAGATCGTCGAGGAATCCCTGGCCAATACCGGGCTGGAACTGGAGGCGGTATCCCTGACCTGGCTCGATCAGACCGGGATCGAGGTGTTCAACCCGTCGAACGCGTTCGATGCCGAAGGCCTGACCCAGCTGACCGAACAGATCGAGATGCGCAAGAAGACGCGCAACGACATCGAACAGGACACCGAAATCCAGATTCGCAACAAGAACCTCGAGGCCGAAAGAAAGCGGCTCGAAATCAGCCGCGAAATGGAATACGCGCGCCTGGCCCAGGAACGCGAGGTTTCCGAGCGGAAGTCGCAGGAAAAGGCGCAGATCGCCATCGACCGCGCGGAACGCGACCGCGAGGCGCGCGAGGCGGAAATCCGGGCTCAGGAAGCGATCGAGCGCGAGCAGATCCAGAAGGAGAAGGCCGTAGAGGCCGAACGGTCGCTGCGTGAAACCACGCTGACCGAGGAGATCGAGGCGCGCCGGAAACATCGCAACGATGTCGAGCGGGATACCGAGATCGCCATTCGCGAAAAGGACCTCGAGGCAAAGGTCAGGGCGCTGGAAATCGAAAAGAACCTCGAATTCACGAGGCTGCAGCAGCAGCTGGACATCCAGAGCCGACGGGCACAGCAGAACGCCGAAGTCGCGCGTCAGAAGGCCTCCGGCGACCGCGAAGCCGAGATCGCGCAGATCCAGGCGCTCGAAGCGGTCGAAACCTCGCGCATCAGCCAGGAGCAGGAGGTCGAAGCCGCCCGCATCCGTCAACAGCGCGAAATCGAACTTCTCGACATAGAGCGCAAAAAGGCGCTGCAACTCGAGGAACAGAGCCGCGCGATTTCCATCATCCAGAAGGACAGGGAGAAGCTTCAGGCCCAGACAGAGCTGGAAGAGACCCGGGCGCTGCTCGTGTCCTCCGAGGAAAAGGTCGTGTCCACGCGCGAACGCGAGGCCGCGGAACGTCGCAAACTGGTCGAGCTGATCGAAGCCGCCCGCGCGGTCGAGGCCGAGGCCATCCAGCTGACCACCATTGCCAAGGCCCAGACCGAGGCGGCCGAACAGGCTGCGGCGGCCGAGAAATTCGCCACGGCGGCAGCCCGCTTGAGGTACGAGGTGGATGCCGCGGGCAAGCAGAGCCTGCACGAGGCCGACAATGCGCTGAGCGAGGACAGCCGTCATTTCGCCCTGCGCATGAAGCTTGTCGACCATCTCGACAGCATCATCCGCGAAAGCGTCAAGCCGATGGAGCAGATCAAGGATATCAAGATCCTTCAGGTCGACGGCATGCCGGGCCTGAGCGGGGTGCACCCCGCCGGCGGCGGCGGTTCCGGCGGGTCGGATCTCGACGGCCCGGGCGCGATGCCGGGCGGCGGCGGCGGCACACTGGCAGACAACATCGTGTCATCGGCGCTTCGGTACAGGGCTCAGGTACCGTTCGTGGATACGCTGCTGGGGGAAATCGGCATGTCGCCCGGCGAGATCACCAAACTGGGCGGTCTGCTGAAGGACGCCCCGGCAGAGCCGTCCGACAAGCGCACCCCGTAACTGAAACACCGGAATACTCTATCCAGAGGACAAGATCATGAGCATCGATATCAAGAGTTGGGCCAGCAAATTCGCCTCCCTCACGAACAACGACGAGACCATTCAGGCGATGGGCAAATACTATACTTGTTCGTTCATGTGGGACATGGACGAGCGCAAGGTCATCATCGAGATGCATGACGGAAAGGTGAAACACATCAACACCAATCCCCAGCCGCTCGATCCCTACGATTTCGCCCTGCGCGCAAGTGCCGCCACCTGGCGCGAATTCGCCCGGCCGATCCCCAAACCCATGTATCACGGCATCTGGTCGGCCAGCTTCCGAAGGGATCTCAAGCTCGAAGGCAACCTGCTGGTCCTGATGCAGAACCTGCGGAATTTCACCGTGCAGTTCGAATTGCTTCGCAAATCGGGCGTCCCCGTCTGACGGCGCGTACACGGTCATGAACCAACAGGAATGTGGAGAATAAAATGGCGTATCATTCACCTGTCACAGGCCGCTACGTGACGATCGATGTCGACGGCAACGAATACAAGGTCTTCTATCTGCAGAACGGGGTCGGCCAACCGCTGATCTGCCAGCACACGGCCGGGTGCCACAATCACCAGTGGCGCGGGCTTCTGGAAGACGAGGAGATCACCAAGAATTACAACGTGATCGCCTACGATCTGCCCCGGCACGGCAAATCCGATCCGCCCCTGAACAAGGAATGGTGGAAGGAAGAATACAAGCTGACGGCCGAACACTATGTCAATTTCATCGTCAAGCTGTGCGACGCGCTGGACCTGAAGGATCCGATCTTCATGGGGTCGTCCTTTGGCGGCAACGTCGCGCTGCAGCTGGCGCTGCGCCGCCCCGACCGCTTCAAGGCCGTGATCCCGGTCGAGGCCGCCGACTATGCTCCGGGCTTTTTCCTCGACTGGTGGCGGCATCCGCACGCCAATGCCGCGCAGGTCTGCGGCAGCGGCGTCTGGGATCTCATGGCGCCCCAGTC
>JAUIBJ010000687.1 GCA_030428025.1 Alphaproteobacteria bacterium | reverse complement strand
GAAATAGAGGGCGATGTAGGGGGGCATGTTGTTGTGGGGTTGCGAGCCGCCCGAAGCAGCAGTCTTTTCGGTTTCGAGCGGAATTCGTATTGCGTGATCCTCGCCGGCCGCAAACATGCCTGGAAAATCAGCAATGTCCGGGATCAGGATTTCGGCGGTGCTATACCTGAACGCATGGTCATGTGCCGGCATCCGCTCCACCGTCAGCGTCACTTCCTCCTCGCCCCCATGATCGCGGTACTTGTAGGAGGTCAAGTCCTCGTCCCGAAAAAGCTCGTTCGGCATCCCGAATGTGCTGCCGACGATCATCCGGCTCTGCGCCGGGGCGAAGGGCGACCAGCCTTCCGGGCAGCCGGCGCTGTCGTCGAAGGCGACGACGGCGGTGCGAGGCACCGGCGCTGCCTCGCTATGGGCGCTTTCCAGCCCGTCGACCCTGTCCGTGAGATTACCTAGCAGGTTCTCAAGCGCCGCGATGCGCCCCTTTGCGTTGGCGAGATCCGCGTCCAGTCGCTCTGTTTCCTCCCGCAGCAGCCCGACGCAGGTGAAGGCGATGGTGTAATCGCCCGGATCCTGATCGGACAGGCCCGCGCAATTCGCGAGCTTTATGTCCTGTGCCTGCGCTTGTGCGGCAAAGAACAGGAGCGCTATTGCCGTCCGAATTCCATATGCTGGCATTTGATCCTCCAGTTCGGAATGCTCTCGCTATCGGGTTGGGCCGCAATGCATTCGGCGAAAGTCTCGAATTCCACGGGGTTGGGCCAAAGCCGCGATAGGGTTTCGAAAGGTGTCTCGCCCGCGATCTGTTTCCACAGCCCCAGCACCAGCAGCAGCACCGCCAGTACCGCCAGGATGATCAGCCGGTAGGGCGGCCGGGGGCGTTCGGGCTCGACCGGGCGGGGCGCATCGGCGGGCAGATGCCAGAGTTGATCGTCGCCCTCGCCGCGATGAACCCGGGCCTGCATGGCAAACAGCATGTCGCGCAGTTCCTGCTCCTTGCCCTCGAAAATGCCGAGCTTGTTGCGGATCGCGCCGAAGGAGCGCCGCCGCTGCGGGTAGGCCGGATCGTCAAAGAGATCGTGGATGGCTTTGCGGATGGAAAAGGTCAGGCGGGCCTGCTGGTACAGTTTTTCCCGTTCGCTGCGGGCCGCTCGGAGGGCCTCTTCGATTTTGATCGGGTCGAGCGCCATGGGATGAAACAATCATTTCGCGAACAGGCATGACCCGAGTGTGCCCAAGTTGCAGGGCGCTGGCAAGTTCGGGAAAAAAAGGCCGGCGCGCTGGCGCCGGCCCGAAGTGGTCGCACCGGGCCGAAAGGCCCGGACAACAGGGAAATCAGCTTCTGTTCATGCGGTTGTCGATCAGCTCGTCCACCACCGAGGGGTCGGCCAGCGTCGAGGTGTCGCCCAATGCGCCATAGTCGTTTTCGGCGATCTTGCGCAGGATGCGGCGCATGATCTTGCCCGAGCGGGTCTTGGGCAGGCCGGGGGCCCACTGAATGAGGTCGGGCGAGGCGATGGGGCCGATTTCCTTGCGCACCCAGTCGCGCAGCTCCTTGCGCAGCTCGTCCGAGGGCTCCTCGCCCGCCATCAGGGTGACATAGCAATAGATGCCCTGGCCCTTGATCTCGTGCGGATAGCCCACCACGGCGGCTTCGGAAACCTTGGGATGGGCGACCAGCGCCGATTCCACCTCGGCCGTGCCCATGCGGTGGCCCGAGACGTTGATCACGTCGTCGACGCGGCCGGTGATCCAGTAATCGCCGTCCTCGTCGCGGCGGCAGCCGTCGCCGGAGAAGTAATAGCCCTTGTAGTCGGCGAAATAGGTCTTCTCGAACCGCTCGTGATCGCCC
The DNA here is from genome assembly GCA_030428025.1 of Alphaproteobacteria bacterium. Classification (GTDB taxonomy): domain Bacteria; phylum Pseudomonadota; class Alphaproteobacteria; order Rhodobacterales; family Rhodobacteraceae; genus Roseovarius. The sequence continues at coordinate 773 of JAUIBJ010000687.1, read as the reverse complement.
CAGACCGAGCGCATCTGCCCGGGCCAGCTGTCCTTGATCACCAGCACGCCTTCGGCCGGGTTGCCCTCGATCTCCTCACCGGTGGCGGGGTCGAGCACGGCCGGTTTCACGCCGAAGAAGGGTTTCATCGCGCTGCCGGGCTTGAGCGCATGCGCGCCGGGCAGGGGGGTCATCAGGTGGCCGCCGGTCTCGGTCTGCCACCAGGTGTCGACGATGGGCACTTTGCCCTTGCCGATCTGGTTGTGATACCACTCCCACGCCTCGGGATTGATGGGCTCGCCCACCGTGCCCAGGACCTTGAGGCTGGAGAGGTCGCATTTCTCGACATAGTCATTGCCCTGGCCCATCAGCGCGCGGATGGCGGTGGGGGCGGTGTAGAACTGGGTGACCTTGTGCTTTTCGCAGACCTGCCAGAAGCGGCTGGCATCCGGGTAGGTCGGCACGCCCTCGAACATCAGGGTTGTGGCGCCGTTGGCCAGCGGCCCGTAGACGATATAGCTGTGCCCGGTGACCCAGCCCACATCCGCCGTGCACCAGTAGATGTCGCCGTCGTGATAGTCGAAGACGATCTCGTGCGTCATCGCCGCCCAGACCAGATAGCCGCCGGAGGTGTGCAGCACGCCCTTGGGCTTGCCGGTCGAGCCGGAGGTGTAGAGGATGAAGAGAGGATCCTCGGCGTTCATCGGCTCGGGCGGGCAGTCGGCCGAGGCATGTGCCATCAGCGTGCCATAGACGAAATCGCGCCCCGCTTTCATCGGCACGTCGTTGCCGGT
>JAUIBJ010000030.1 GCA_030428025.1 Alphaproteobacteria bacterium | reverse complement strand
GCGGCCTTCTCGCCGGTCAGCGCCGCACCGCGCCGGCGGAAAGCACGGCGGGTCAGCATCAGCAGGCGGTCCTGCTCTTCGGTCAGGCCCAGCGTGTCGCGGCCCTCCCACAGCGTCTCGATCCGCTCAAACAGGGCCTTGTTGCCGTAGATCTCGGAGGCGTGATTGGCCAGTGCCGGGCTGAATTCGCGCTGCAGCGCCTGTCGGCGCATGTTGCTGTCGGCCCCGGCAACCGAAAAGAACACCCCCAGCACCCGGTCGAGCCGCCGGTCCGCCACTTCCAGCGCCGCGATCGTATTGGCGAAGCTGGGCGGGTCGGGATTCTCGGCGATGGCGGCGATATTGCCGCGCGCCTCCTGCATCGCCGCGTCGAAGGCGGGGGCGAAATCCTCGTCTTCGATCCGGTCGAAGGGCGCGATTTCATAGGGCGTGGTCCACTCTTCGAGCAGCGGGTTGGTCATGTCAGGCTCTCCTCATCGTGTTCTACCTAGCACCTTCGGCCGCGGATGAAAGGACGCGGGCGGCAGGCCGCCTGTGCCGGGCTAGTCCGCCTGCCCCACGCCGCAGACCGGGCAATCCGCGCGGCGCGTGAGGCCGATCTTGCGGGTCTCGCCGTAAAGCGCGTCATGGATCAGCATTTCGCCGCGAAGGGGAACGCCCGCGCCGGTCAGAACCTTGATCGCCTCCGCCGCCATCATGGCACCAAGAACCCCCGGCAGCGGCCCGAGAACGCCCGCCTCGGCACAGCTGGGCGCGAGCCCCGGCGCCGGGGCCTCGGGGAAGATGCACTGGTAACAGGGCGTGCCTTTGGCCGTGTCGAAGACCGTTAGCTGCCCCTCCCATTGCGCCAGCGCGCCCGAAATGAGTGGCTTTCCGCCGGCATGGGCGGTGGCGTTCGACAGGTAGCGGGTTTCGAAATTGTCGGTGCCGTCGAGGATCAGATCATACTCGGCAAAGAGCGTCTCTGCGATCTCGGGGGTCAGGCGGCGGTGATAGGGGCGGACGGTCACGTTCGGGTTCTGCGCCGTCATCGCGTCGGCCGCCGACTGCACCTTGGGCCGGCCGATATCGGCATCGCGGTGCAGCACCTGCCGCTGAAGGTTGGAATTTTCCACCACGTCACCATCAATCACCCCGATTGTGCCCACCCCGCCGGCGGCCAGATAGAGCAGCGCCGGAGAGCCGAGGCCCCCCGCGCCGATCACCAGCACCCGCGCCTCCTTCAGCGCCTTCTGCCCCGGCCCGCCGATCTCGCGCAGGACGATATGGCGGGCGTAGCGATCGAGTTCGGCCTCGCTGAAGAGCCCCTTGCGCGGCGCCTCGGCCCCCGTTTGCGCGCGCTGGCGCAGACGACGCAGCCCCTCGCGGTAGGCCAGGATCAGGGCCACGGCTCCGCCAAGGAGCAGCCAAAGCGCCGCGCTATCGCCGGTGGCCTGGCGCAGCGCATGGCCCGCGGGCAGAATGAGATGCAGCAGCACCACCCCGGCCCACAGCACCGCGATCATGCCCCAGCGCAGCCGGTGCGGGGTGCCCAGCAGCGCCCCCAGACCCCAGAGCGCTGCCACCAGAGCAAGAACCGCCAGCATCAGCCGGCCCCCGTCGAGCCGAACCCGCCGGCGCCCCTTGCGGTGTCGTCCAGCGTTTCGGCTGTCTCGAAGACGGCTTGCACAACCGGAGCCACAACGATCTGGGCAATCCGCATGCCGTGGGCGATGCGAAACCTTTCCGTCCCGGCGTTCATGACGATCACACCGAGTGGCCCGCGATAATCGCTGTCAATGGTGCCGGGGCTGTTGGGCAGGGTGATCCCGTGTTTGAGCGCCAGCCCCGAACGGGGCCGGATCTGTGCCTCGTACCCTTCCGGGATGGCCAACCGCAGCCCCGTAGGCACCAGCGCGCGTTCGCGCGGGCCAAGCTCCACACCGTCGCGGTCCGGAAAATTCGCCCGCAGGTCGGCCCCCGCCGCCCCCGCGCTTTCATAGCTCGGCAGACCCAGAGACCTGTCGGCCCCGTCCTCCCAGACAAACTTGACAGTGACCATGCCCCGCTCTTTCATCTTGGCAACAGGGCTCCGCCCGTTCGCGGGCTTGCCGCCGGGGGCGTCCGGCGCGTCACGCCAACGCCCCGGCAATCCGCTGCGCGAGCCGCTCGGCGACCTCGCGCTTGGACATGCGCGGCCAGTCCTCGGCACCGTCTGCAGTGATCAGCGTCACGGCGTTTTCCTGCCCGCCCATGATACCGGTGGCGGGGCTCACGTCATTGGCCAGAATCCAGTCGCAGCCCTTGCGGGCGCGCTTGGCCGTGGCGTTGCCGATCACGTCGTCGGTTTCGGCGGCAAATCCCACCACGAGGACGGGCCGCTCCTGTCCCATGCCACTGACGGTGGCGAGGATGTCCGGGTTTTCCTCGAACTCCAGCGCGGGCAGTGCGCCGGGCTTCTTTTTCAGCTTGCTGTCCGAGGCGCTTTTGACCCGCCAGTCGGCCACTGCCGCGGCGAAGATTGCGGCATCGGCCGGCAGTACGGACTGCACCGCCTCCAGCATCTCGCACGCCGTGTTCACGCGCACCACCTCTACCCCTTCGGGCGGGGCCACATCGGCCGGGCCGGTGACAAAGACCACCTCTGCACCGAGCCCCGCCAGCGCACGGGCAATCGCCGTGCCCTGCGCGCCAGAGGAGCGGTTGGCGATATAGCGCACCGGGTCGATGGGTTCCTGCGTGGGCCCGGAGGTGACCAGCACCCGGCGGCCCGCAAGCGGCCCCTGGCTCAGCATCGCCTCGGCCGCCGCGATGATCTCGGCGGGTTCCGCCATCCGGCCGGGGCCGAATTCGCCGCAGGCCATGTCGCCCTGGTTCGGGCCGACGAAGCGGATGCCGTCACTCTTCAGCGCTTCGACATTGCGCCTTGTCGCTGGGTGGCCCCACATCCGAACGTTCATTGCTGGGGCGGCCAGCACGGCCGTGTCGGTCGCCAGAAGCAGGGTGGAGGCCAGATCGTCGGCTAGCCCGGCGGCCATCTTCGCCATCAGATCGGCCGTCGCCGGGGCGATCACGATCAGGTCGGCGCTGCGGGAAAGCTCGATATGGCCCATCTCGGCCTCGTCGGTAAGATCGAAGAGGTCGCGGAATACCTTCTGCCCCGAAAGCGCCGAGACCGACAGCGGCGTGACGAACTCCGAGCCCGCCCGCGTCAGCACCGGTGTCACCGACGCGCCCCGTTCGCGCAGGCGGCGGATCAACTCCAGCGCCTTGTAGGCAGCGATGCCGCCGCCGATGACCAGAAGAACGCGTTTTCCAGACAGCATCCGCTCCCCCGCATTGCTCATCCCGACAGTAGGGGCAGCCCCAGGGCGACACAAGGGCGCGCGCCGCGTGTTATCGGAAGGCCGCGCAGGGATCGTCCCGATCGGCCGGCGGGGCCGAGAGCACCGAGTCGAACCGGCCCGGCAGCGGCATGTCGTCCTCGGTCTGGCCGGTCACATGCACCGACAGTTCCGGCGCAGCACGGGCCAGAAGCGCCGGCATGCCCCAGTCCCGCCTTGCGTGGCCGTTGCCGGTGATCACCACCACCGGCCCGCCCGTCTCCTCAAAGGCTGTCATCGCCGCCTGCGCCAGCATCGCGTCGCGAAGCCGCTGGATGCGCACCATGCCGGGCAGCATCTCTTCCGGCAGGGCGTCGCAATGGGCCTCCATCTGCAGCGCCTCGCGTGCCGTCTGTTCGTCCTCTGGCAGCGGCGAGTCGAGACCGAACCGCGCGGCCGCCGCCCCCATCACCGCATCCAGCCCCTCTTCCAGCGCCGCCCGCGCCGTTGCGCGATCTATGCCGGCTCCGTGGACCTGCGCCTCGGGCGCGGCCGCGAAGATCGGGTAATACATGGAAAAGTCGGGCCAGCCGCTTTCCTCCCACTCCAGCAGCGCACCGAGCGTTTCGGCGTCGCCACGGGCCTCGGGCGTTATCCGCGCGGCCTGTTCGGGCGTCAGCATCTCGAACACCAGCGCGCGGGGCGCGATCTCGGCCACCTTTTCGGCCTGCACCCGGTGATGGGCGGCATTGTCATGCACCTCGCCCAGGACGGAAATGTCCTGCGCCATGGCGGCACAGGACATCATGACAAGAAACAGAAACGGCAGTCCCTTCATGAAAGCAGGTTCTGCACCTCCGACCCGTGACGTTCAAGATGCTTGCGCATCTTCACGAAGGCTGCGGCCTCGAGCTGCCGCACGCGCTCCTTGCTCAGGTTCAGCTCTTCGCCGAGGCTTTCGAGCGTGCGGGGATCCTCGCGCAGCTTGCGTTCGCGCACGATGAACCGTTCGCGGGTGTTGAGGCTGGCCATCGCATCGCCGAGCCAGAGGCGCAGTGCGCTTCGGTCGTGATCCTGTTCGACCAATTCGTCGCCGCGGGCGCCATCATCCTCGATCGTGTCGATCCATTCGCGGCCGTCTTCCTCGGTCGTCTGGGTGGCGTTGAGCGAAAAATCCGTGCCCGAAAGCCGCCCCTCCATCATCTCCACATCCCTGAGCGGGACGCCCACCTCATGGGCGATCATCTCGCGCAACTGGTGTCCGTCCAGCTCCTCGCCGCGGGCCATGGCCTCGCGTTCGATGCGGGCCTGCACCCGGCGCATGTTGAAGAACAGTGATTTCTGGTTGCTGGTCGAGCCGGTGCGCACCATCGACCAGTTACGCATCACGTAATCCTGGATCGACGCCTTGATCCACCACACGGCATAGGTGGAAAAGCGCACGCCGCGGTCGGGGTCGAACTTGTCAGCCGCCTTCATCAATCCCAGCCCGGCCTCCTGGATGAGATCGTTCATAGAGGCGCCGTAGCGCTTGTATTTCGACGCCATCGAGATGGCGAGCCTCATATACGCGGTGATCAGTCGGTGAAGGGCGGCGACGTCGCGCTCGTCGCGCCAGGCATAGGCAAGGGCGAGCTCGGTTTCGGCATCCAGAAGCTCGGCTTTCATCGCGGCCCGTGACATTTCGGTGGGTCGGTCTGCGTCAAGCGGCATATCTTTCCCCCTGGCTGGCAGACCGGCACGATCTGCACTTTTTTCGACTGATACCCGATGCTACGGACACAGGGTCTCTATGGATCACAATCAAGGACGGCGGAAATGGTTCCCTCTCTAAGTTTGATTTTAGGCGGGGCGGCGTCGGGAAAGTCGGCCTTTGCCGAGGCTCTGGTGCGCCGCACGGGCCGCGGCCTGGTCTATTTCGCGACCGCCCGGGCGCATGATGACGAGATGCGCGAGAAGGTCATACGCCACCGGAAACTGCGTGGTGAGGGCTGGCGCACGATCGAGGAACCGTTCGACGTCGGCCGCACGCTGGCGGGGATCAGCGGCGACAACGCGGTCCTGCTCGATTGCGCCACGATGTGGCTGTCAAATCACCTTCTGGCCGAGACCGATCTGACCGAAGCCGAGGCGGGGCTGATGGCGGGGCTTGCCCTTTGCGCCGCGCCGGTGGTGATCGTGTCGAACGAGGTGGGGTTGTCGGTGGTGCCTGAAAACGCGCTCGCCCGCCGGTTCCGGGAAGAGCAGGGGCGGCTGAACCAGAAACTGGCGGCCAAGGCGGGGCTGGTGGTCAACGTCGTGGCCGGCCTGCCGCAGGTGCTGAAGGGCGAGTTGCCGTGAGCCGCGTCTTCTGGGTCCGTCACGGCCCGACCCATGCGAAGACGATTGTCGGCTGGTCCGACCTGCCGGCGGATCTGAGCGATACGGCCCGGATTGCCCGTCTCGACCGGCATCTGCCGGACGAGGCGCTTCTTGTTTCCTCCGACCTGCGCCGCGCGGTGCAGACGGCGGATGCCATCGGCGGGGCGCGGCAGCGGCTGGGCGCGGAACGCGACCTGCGGGAGATCCATTTCGGCGAGTGGGAAATGCGGGATTTCGGCGAGGGCGACGACCTCGACCACCAGATGGCCTTCTGGGAACGGCCGGGCGACGTGCGCGCCCCGGGCGGCGAGACCTGGAACGAGGTGAAGGTCCGGGTGGACCGTGCGATCGAGCGGCTGCTGCGGGCCAATCCGGGGCGCGACCTGATCGCCGTGGCGCATCTGGGCGTGATCCTGACCCAGGTGCAGCGGGCGCTGGACGTGTCCGCCTACGAGGCGTTCGGCCAGAAGATCGACAACCTGTCGGTGACCGAACTGCACAGGCGCGAGGGGCGCTGGCATGCTGCGGCGATCAATCACTGCCCGTGATGGCATGGCGCACAATTTGACGTTTCCCTTGTGGCCCGGGCTGGCGCTAGGCTCGCTCCCATGACCTATGATCTGTTCATCGGCGACCGCGCCTTTTCAAGCTGGTCCCTGCGGGGATGGCTGATGTTCGAGCAATTTGGCCTGCCCTGCCGAATGCATATGGTGGGGCTCTACGACGGACGCTTGCAGGACGACCTGAAGGAGCTTGCCCCGGCCCGGCTGGTGCCGGTGATGCGCGATGCGCAAGGCGTCGTGGTGGGCGACACGCTGGCCATGGCCGAGACGCTGGCCGAGCGGCACCCGGAGGCGGGGCTGTGGCCGGAAGACCCCGGGGCGCGGGGGCTGGCGCGCTGGATCGTGGCCGAGATGCATTCGGGCTTTGGCGCGCTGCGCGGCGACTGCCCGATGCAGCTTCTGCACCAGTACGAAGGGTTCGCGCCGTCCGAGGCCGTGCGGGCCGATCTGGCGCGGATCGAGGCGCTTTGGGCGCTCGCGCGGGCGCGGCACGGGGCGGACGGCCCCTGGCTTTTCGGGGCGTATTCGCTGGCCGACGTCTTCTATGCTCCGGTGGCGGCGCGGATCGCGGGCTATGGCCTGCCGGTGGGCGCGGCGGCGCGGGAATATGTCGATCTGACCCTGGCCGACCCTGCCTTTCGCCGATGGCGCGCCCTGGGGCTGACGAAGCGCTACGACCCGGTCCCCTACGCTTTGGACCTGCCGAAAACCGCCTGGCCCGGCCCCGCGCCGCGCCCGGCCCGCGCCATAGACACCGGCACGCCGGAGAACGAGACCTGCCCCTATTCGGGCAAACCTGTAACGCATCTTCTGGAAACCGACGGCCGCATCTTCGGCTTCTGCAACCCCACCTGCCGCGGCAAGACCGTGGCCGACCCGGATGCCTGGCCCGCCTTCACCGCTTTGCTCGATGCTGCGATGCAGCGTGAAAAATAGGTTGAAATTTTCACGGAATCGCCCCAATGTGAAATTCAAGAAGATTTTTTCACGGAGAGGGATGTTACCTTGGACCTCAGCGACCCTAGCCGCCTGCGCACCCTCGGGGCCGATCTGCGCGCCCTGCGCAAGGCGCGCGGGCGCACGCTGTCTGATCTGGCCGAGACGCTGGGCCGGTCTGTGGGCTGGCTGAGCCAGGTCGAGCGCGACCTGTCGGAACCCTCCATTTCCGACCTGCGCCAGATCGCGGAGGCGCTTGGGGTGCCGATGTCCCTGCTCTTCGGCCATGCCAGCGCACCCGCCGAGGAGCAGGGTTACGTGGTGCGAGCGGGTGCCCGCCGGCCGATGGGCTCGGGCGAGGAGGGGCTGATCGAGGAACTGCTCTCGCCCGACCTCACCGACGATTTCGAGGTGATCCATTCCACCTTCCGGCCGCGCTCGCGCATGCAGACGCCGGCCACGCGCCCGACGCAGGAGGTGGGTTACGTCATCTCCGGCAAGCTCGACCTCAGCCTCGGTGGGCGGCGGTTCACCGTCGGCCCCGGCGACAGTTTCCGCTTTCGGGGCGAGGAATACAGCTGGGCCAACCCTTACGACGAACCTGCCGTGGTGATCTGGGTGATCGCCCCGCCGGTCTATTGAAGGGATCAGACGATGCATGAAGGATCCTGCCTGTGCGGTTCGGTGGCCTTTGTTGTCGAGGGTGAGATGGCGCCGCCCCTTGCCTGCCACTGCCACCAGTGTCGAAAGCAGTCGGGCCACCATTTCGCCGCCTCCGAGACGCCGCGGGCCGGTCTGAGGATGATGCGCGAGGACGGGATGGCCTGGTACAAGGCCAGCGATTTCGCCTCGCGCGGCTTCTGTAGCCGGTGCGGATCGACCCTGTTCTGGAGCCGCGACGGCAGCGCCTCGATCCATGTGCTTATGGGCAGCCTGGACGCGCCCACGGGCCTGTCGCTGGCCGCCCATATGTGGACCTCTGAAAAGGGGGACTACTACGACATCGACGATGGACTGCCGCAGATCGAGGGAGATGACATATGAAACAGGGACGCTGCCTGTGCGGCGATGTGCGCTTTTCCACCGATGCACGGCCGGAGGGCATGTCCGCCTGCCATTGCGGGCAATGCCGCAAACAGTCGGGCCATGTCTGGGCCTCGGCCCATGTTCCGAAAGACAGGCTTGCGATCGACGGGCCGGTCGCGTGGTACGAGGCCAGCCCCGCAGCCAAACGCGGCTTCTGTCCGCGCTGCGGGTCGTTCCTGTTCTGGGCGGCGCATGACGAGGGCACGATCAGCTTCGCCCTCGGCGCGCTGGACGAACCGACCGGCTTGCGGCTCGAAAGGCACATCTTCACCGCCGACAAGGGCGACTATTACGACATCCGCGACGGGCTGCCCCAGGAATGATTACCGGGTCCTGCCTCTGCGGCGCGAACGCCTTCCAACTGGATGCCGATCCGGGGCCGGTCACGGCCTGCCATTGCGGCCAGTGTCGGCGCTATTCGGGCTTTCACGCCGCTAGCATCGATTACGAGCCCGAAAACATGCGCTGGCTGAGCCAGGGCCATCTGCGGCGCTTCGCCCATCCCTCGGGCAGCACCCGGGTCTTCTGCGGGCGCTGCGGCACCAAGCTCTGGTTCGAATATGCCGGCGGTGGGCTCAGCCTCGAAGCCGGGATCATGGACGCGCCCAACGGCGCGCGCATGGCCGAGCATATCTTCACCGCCTTCAAGGGCGATTTCTACGACATTGCGGACTGCTTGCCGCACCAGGAACAATACGGAGACTGACAGAATGGCCGATCTTCCAAACAAGGCGCGGGTTGTCATCATCGGTGGCGGTGTCGTGGGGGCGTCGTGCCTCTATCACCTGGCCAAGAAGGGCTGGACCGATTGCGTGCTGCTCGAAAAGAACGAGTTGACCGCCGGCTCCACCTGGCATGCCGCCGGCAACGTGCCCACCTTCTCGACCTCGTGGTCGATCATGAACATGCAGCGCTATTCCACCGAGCTTTACGCCCGCCTGGGCGAGGAGGTGGATTATCCGATGAACTATCATCAGACCGGCTCGCTCCGGCTGGCGCATACTCGGGAGCGGATGCAGGAATTCGAGCGCGCCAAGGGCATGGGGCTCTATCAGGGCATGCAGATCGAGATCCTAAGCCCCGAGGAGACGAAGGAGCGTTATCCCTTCCTCGAAACCCACGATCTGGCCGGCGCGCTATTTGATCCGCATGACGGCGATATCGACCCCGCGCAGGTGACCCAGGCGCTGGCCAAGGGTGCCCGCGACATGGGCGCCAGGGTAATCCGCTTCTGCCCGGCCACGGGCGTCACCCAGCAGGCCGACAAGAGCTGGATCGTGCATACCGAAAGAGGCGATATCGCCTGCGACATCGTGGTAAACGCCGCCGGCTACTACGCCCAGCGGGTGGGCGAGTGGTTCAAGCCTTATGGCGGGCGCACCGTGCCGATGATGGTGATGAGCCACCAGTACCTGCTGTCCGAGGAAATTCCCGAGATCGCCGCCCATACGAAGGAGACAGGAAAGAAACTGCCGCTCCTGCGCGATGTCGATGTCTCCTACTACCTCCGGCAGGAGAAGAACGGCTTCAACCTCGGGCCCTACGAGCCGCGCTGCAAGGCGCACTGGGCCGACCCGTCCGACCCGATGCCCGAGGATTTCAGCTTCCAGCTCTGGCAGGAGGATATCGACCGGATCGAGGAGATCGTCACCGACGCGATGGAACGTGTGCCGCTTCTGGGCCAGTCGGGCATTTCCAAGGTGATCAACGGGCCCATCCCCTATGCCCCCGACGGCCTGCCGCTGATCGGGCCGATGCCGGGGGTCCGGAACGCTTTCGAGGCCTGTGTGTTCACCTTCGGCATTGCCCAGGGCGGCGGCGCCGGCAAGGTGCTGGCGGAATGGGTGGTCGATGGCGTCACCGAATGGGACATGTGGTCGGTCGATCCGCGCCGCTATACCGACTACACCGATCACGACTATTGCGTGGCCAAGGGGATGGAGGTTTACGGCAACGAATACGCCATGCATTTCCCGCATCACGAATGGCCCGCCGGGCGCGATCGCAAGCTGTCGCCGGTGCATGACCGGATCAAGGAGCTGGGTGGCGTGATGGGTGCCTATAACGGCTGGGAGCGCGCCAACTGGTTCGCCAAGCCGGGCGACGATACCTCCGAGGAGGCGACCCACACCTGGGGCCGCACCGGCCCGTGGGAGGCCCGGATCCGGGAGGAATGCGAGGCCGTGCGCGACGCCTGCGGCGTGCTCGACCTGCCGGGCTTCACCCGGCTTTGGATCACGGGCGAGGGCGCCGATGATTGGCTCCGCGGCTTCGTCACCGGCGGCCTGCCCAAGATCGGACGCATGAACCTCGTTTATGTGGCCGACCGGCGCGGGCGGATCCTGACGGAATTCTCCTGCATCCGTCTGGCCGAGGACAGTTTCGTTCTGATCACCGCCGCCACGGCGCAATGGCATGATGGCGAACTGGTGCGCAACGCCCTGCCCGAGGGGTTGTCGGTGAACGAGACCACGACAGAGCGCGACGCGCTGCTGCTGGCCGGCCCGAAAAGCCGCGAGGTGCTGGAAGGTCTTACCGATGGCGACCTGTCGCTGCCCTGGCTCAGCCACCAGCATTGCACCGTCGCGGGGCAGAAGGCCTTTCTGATCCGGGTCAGTTTCACCGGCGAACTTGGCTGGGAAATCCATGCCGCGAACGACGCCATCCCGGCGATCTATGACGCGCTGATCGGGAAGGGGGTAAAACCTTTCGGGATGTATGCGCTGAACAGCCTGCGCATCGAAAAGGGTTATCGTGCCTGGAAGGGCGATCTTTCCACCGATTATTCGATGCTCGAAGGCGGGTTGGAACGTTTCGTGAAGTTCGACAAGCCGCAGGATTTCACCGGCAAGGCCGCGCTTCTGGCAGAGAAACAGCAGGGGCGCAAGAAGGCCTTCGTCACGCTCAAGGTGGACGCGGGCGAGGCCGACGCGCCCTATATGTCGACCATTTGGCATGACGGTCAGATCGTGGGCGAGACGACTTCAGGCGCCTGGGGCTACCGGGTGGGCGCGAGCGTGGCGCTCGGCATGGTACGCACCGATCTGGCCGAGGCGGGGCGCGAGCTGGAGGTGGAGATCTACGGCGAACGCCGCAAGGCCGTCGTGCAGCCCGACGCGCCGCTCTGGGATCCCGAAAACGAGAGGCTGCGGGCATGAGCCTTGAGACCTATCTGGTCTATCTGGGCGTGCTGGCGGCGTTCTTCGCGACGCCGCCAGACACCAGCCAGCTTCTGATCGTCTCCAACAGCCTGCGTCATGGCCTCAGGCGCAGCATGGCGACGGTGGCGGGCGACCTGTCGGCCAACGCCCTGCAGATGACGTTGGCGGCGTTCGGGCTGACCGCCGTGATCGCGGCCTCGGCCGATGCGCTTTGGGTGGTGAAATGGGCCGGTGTCGCCTATCTCGTCTGGATCGGGCTCCGGTTGATGCTGTCGCGCGGGCTGGCCGATGCCGCCGGCGCCGCGCATGGCGGGCGCCTGTTCCGGCAGGGGTTTGTCACCTCTACGGCAAACCCCTACGCGGTGGTTTTCTTCGGCGCACTTTTCCCGCAGTTCATCGACCCCGGCCTGCCGCTCTGGCCGCAGCTCCTGATCCTCGGCCTGACCTATCTGGTCGTGGACGGATTGATCCTGCTGGTCTGGGGATGGGCCGCGACGCGCACGCTGGGGCGTGTGGGCCGCCTGACCGGGGTGTGGATCAACCGGGTTTCAGGGGCCTTGATGATCGGTGCGGCGGTGCTTCTGGGTCTGAAAGACATCGACCGCGCGGCGGCGCGATAGGAGATCGCGATGGAGCTTCCTGCCATCATGTCCGGCGTCGTCCTCACCCGTCACGGCGGGCCCGAGGCGCTGGCCTGGCGCGACGATCTGGCGGTGCCGCGCCCCGGGCGGGGCGAGGTGCTGGTGCGGGTGCTGGCGGCGGGGGTCAATAACACCGACATCAACACCCGCGTGGGCTGGTACGCGCCAGAGGTAACCGGCGCCACCGAAGAGGGTGAGACAGGCGTCGTCGCCGGCGGCTGGGCCGGCGCGCTGGCTTTCCCCCGCATTCAGGGCGGCGATCTGTGCGGCGAGGTGGTGGCGCTCGGCGCCGGGGTCACCCGTTTCGCCATCGGCGCCCGGGTCACCTGCCCGATCAACCAGCCGCGCCCGACGCCGGAGAACCCGGTGGGATTTGTCGCCCTCGGCTCGGAATATGACGGCGCCTTCGCGCAGTATTGCCTGCTGGATGAGCGCGACCTTTACGACGTAACCGACGCGCCGCTCTCGGATGTCGAAATTGCCGCCATCCCCTGCGCCTTCGGTACGGCGGCGGGGCTGCTGCACCGCGCGGGTGTCGGCAAGGGGCAGGCGGTGCTGGTCTCCGGTGCCTCGGGTAATGTGGGTCTGGCTGCGGTGCAACTGGCCGCACAGCTGGGGGCGGAAGTCACCGGCATCTGTGCGCCGGCCAAGGCCGAAACCGTGCGCGCGGCTGGTGCGGCGGACACTCTGGATCGGGGCGCGGCGCTGCCGGAAAGCCGTTATCACGCGGTGATCGACGTGGTGGCGGGCGGGGTCTTCGGCGCGCTGATCGACGCGCTCAGGCCCGGCGGGCATTACGCCGTCGCCGGCGCCATCGGCGGCCCCGTGGTCGAGGCCGATCTGCGCCGCATCTACCTGCGCGACATCACCATTCACGGCTGCACCTATCAGCCGCCCGAAGTGTTTGCGCAGTTGATCGACATGGTCAATGCCGGGCGGGTGCGGCCGCTGGTGTCGAAAACCTACCCCTTGCGCGACATCGCGCAGGCCCAGTCCGACTTCCAGTCGAAGGCCCATGCCGGCAAGCTGGTGCTGATCCCGCCGGGAGATGAGTGAGAGATGCCGCTGACCGCCAATGCCAAGGACCTGATCGCCAAGTTCCCTCTGGGTTTCGTCGCCACCGTCACGGCCGATGGCCGCCCGCATGTCTCACCCAAGGGCACCTTTCTGGCACTGGACGACACGACCATCGGGTTCGGAGAAATCCGCTCGCCCGGGACGATGACCAACCTCGCCCACCGGGCAGAAGCGGAGGTGAATTTCGTCGATCCCTTCTCGCGCAAGGGCCTGCGCGTCAGGGGTGCGGCGCGCGTGG
>JAUIBJ010000686.1 GCA_030428025.1 Alphaproteobacteria bacterium | reverse complement strand
GCCCCGCCAGCAACGGCATGGTGATCGACACACGGCCGCTGGCCGAGATCGTGGGCCAGCGCCGCGATATCGTCGCGGTGTCGTCGAGTTGGACGCCCGAGATGCACCGCTCGCCCCAATTGCATGCGGCGTTGTGGCGCTGGGCGCGGGCCGGGGCGACGCTGGCCGCGCTCGACACCGGAGCCTTCATCCTGGCCGAGGCGGGGCTACTGAAAGGCCGGCGCACGACGGTGCATTACGAGCATATCGACGCCTTCGGCGAAAAATACCCGGATGTGGAGGTGACGGAGGACCTCTTCGTCTATGACGGCAACCGGATCAGTTGCAGCGGCGGCAGTGCGGCCATGGATTTCTCACTGAACATCCTGCGTGGCACCCGTGGCGACGCACTGGCCAACCGGGCGGCGCGGTATCTGTTTCACCAGAGCGTGCGCCCCGCCGGCAGCCGGCAGAACGCCGACCCGGTGGAGCCTCTGGGCAACACCGCGCCGCGAAACGTGCGCCGGGCGGTCGCGCTGATGGAGAAATACCTCGAAAACCCTCTGACCATTGCCGAGATCTGCGAGCGGATGGAGCTGTCGCACCGCCAGCTCGACCGGCTGTTCCGGACCTATGTAAAGAAAGCGCCCTCCGTCTATTACCGCGACATCCGGCTCGACCGGGCGCGCGGGCTGGTGACGCAGACGGAGATGCCGCTGGCGCAGGTGGCGCTGGCCTCGGGCTTTGCCAGTCAGGTGCATTTTTCGCGCGCCTATCGCGCCCGTTTCGGCCTGCCGCCCCGGCGGGACCGAATCGAGGGTCGGGTGCCCTTCGAGTTCCGCGCCTGGCCGATGCATCGAAAGGTGCGGTGATGTCTGTTCTGTTTAAATTGGCGGCGAACTGCGCATAAACAAACGCTGCAATCGGCCCGATTCTGGATCGCACGGGGTGAGTCGCGCGCGGCCGCTCCCACCGGATTTCAAGAGGTCAGCCATGACAGACATGCCGCAGAAGTCAGATTTCGAACGTATCCGCGCCGGCTATTCCGAGGTCGCCGGGAGGTCGATGTCGCTCCATGCCGACGCCTATACCGAGCCCGCGTGGTACAAGGCCGATCTTCAGGCGGTTATCGCGCGCACATGGCAATGGGTCTGCCATGTGGAGAAGCTGCGACAACCCGGGTCCTACGTGACGGTCGATATTGCCGAACGCCCCATCGTCGTGGTGCGCGATCGCGAGGGCGTGCTGCGCGCCTTCTATAATGTCTGCAAGCACCGGGCGCATGCGTTGCTGAGCGGCGAGGGCCAGACCAGCCGGATCATGTGCCCGTATCACGCCTGGGTCTACAAGCTGGACGGGCAGTTGGTGCGCGCGCCGGAGACCGAGCATCTGGAGGATTTCTCCACCGACGACATTTGCCTCGATGCCGTCCAAGTGGAGGAGTTCTGTGGCTTCGTCTTCGTCAATCTCGCCCCCGAGGCCGCGCCCCTGCGGGAGCAGTCGGGAAACCTCGGCACCGAAATCCGCCACTGGGCGCCGGATATCGATGATCTCACCTTCGGTCACCGGCTGACCTATGACATCCGTTCGAACTGGAAGAACGTGGTCGACAATTTCCTCGAATGCTACCACTGCCCGACCGCGCACAAGGATTTCTGCGATCTGGTGGACATGGACACCTACAAGGTGACCACCTACGGCATCTATTCCTCGCACATGGCCGAGGCCGGCAAGGGGGCGAACTCGGCCTATGACGTGTCGAACGCGACGGTGCGGACGCACGCGGTGTGGTGGCTCTGGCCCACGACCTGCCTGATGCGCTATCCGGGCCGGTCGAGCATGATCGTTCTGAACATCATCCCCGCGGGCCCCGACCGGACGCTGGAGACCTATGATTTCTTCCTCGAAACACCCGAGCCCGACGCGATGGAGCTGGAGGCGATCCGCTATCTCGACGAGGTGCTGCAGCGCGAGGATATCGACATTGTCGAAAGCGTGCAGCGGGGGATGACGACGCCTGCCTTCACTCAGGGGCGGATCGTGGACGACCCGTCCGGCTCGGGCAAGTCGGAGCATGCGGTGCATCATTTCCACGGGCTGATGCTGGATGCGTATGAAAAGGCGTTTTCCGCATGACGGGCCGGGCGAGCCTGCGAAAATTCGCAGAATTTTCGAACCTGCCGCGTCAACGAAAATCCGGCGAGTGTTCCGGGCGCGCGACATGACCCCGCCCAACATCGTGGTCATCATGGCCGACCAGCTGGCGCCGCAATTCCTCGGTGCCTACGGCCACAGGGTCGCGAAGACCCCGCATATCGACGCGCTGGCCGCGCGGGGGATGCGCTTCGACGCCGCCTATTGCAACAGCCCGCTTTGCGCGCCCTCGCGCTTTGCCTTCATGTCGGGCCAGCTGATCAGCCGGATCGCGGCCTATGACAACGCCTCGGAGTTCCGCGCCAGTGTGCCGACCTTTGCCCATTACCTGAAGGCGCTGGGATACCGCACGGGGCTGTCGGGCAAGATGCATTTCATCGGCCCCGACCAGAAGCACGGGTTTCAGGACCGGGTGACCACCGATATCTACCCCGCCGATTTCGCCTGGACACCCGACTGGGAGGCGCCGGACGAACGGATCGACAAATGGTATCACAACAT
>JAUIBJ010000685.1 GCA_030428025.1 Alphaproteobacteria bacterium | reverse complement strand
TGGCAGATGGTCTTCATCGTCTTCGCCGCTGCCGTTCTGGCGTCGCTCGCGATGCTGCCGCTGATGCGGGCGCCCGAGGCCGCCTCGAAGGCGGAGCTGGAGGAAAGCATGGGCGCGATCCTGGGGAAGGCCTTTCGCGATCCCTCCTATACGCTGATCTTTCTGGGCTTTTTCTCCTGCGGTTATCAGCTTGCCTTCGTCACCGCGCATTTCCCCGCCTTCGTGACCGAGATGTGCGGCCCGATCGCGTCGGGCAGTGTGCTGCACGGAATCGGCATCACCTCCACTTCGGCGCTCGGCGCGGTGGCCATCGCGGTGATCGGGCTTTCCAATATCGCCGGAACGCTGACGGCGGGATGGCTGGGCAAGCGCTATTCCAAGAAATACCTGCTGGCGGGCATCTATGCCGGTCGGACGATCATCGCCGGCCTGTTCATCCTGCTGCCGATGACGCCCACGACGGTGCTGCTTTTTTCGGTCACCATGGGCTCGCTCTGGCTGGCCACGGTGCCGCTGACGACCGGGCTCATCGCGCATCTCTACGGGTTGCGCTACATGGGTACGCTTTACGGCATCGTATTCTTCAGCCACCAGCTGGGCAGCTTTCTGGGCGTCTGGCTGGGCGGGCGGATGTACGACATCTATGGCAACTATACCGCCGTCTGGTGGGTTGGCGTGGGGGTTGGCGCGTTCTCGGCGCTGGTGCATCTGCCGGTGAAGGAAAACCGGCTGGAACCGGCGGCGGCGTAACAGCCTGTCAAAGCACCCTGCGAAGCGCCGCCATGACCTCGTCTGTATCCGTATAGGTCAGCGTGTGCCCCGCCCCGGCCACCACCTCCTGATGCGCGTCCGGGTTCCACTCGGCCAGCGTATCGCGGCAGGACAGCGGGATGATCTCGTCTTTTTCGCCCCAGACGGCCAGAACCGGCACGCCCGCCTCGGCGATGTTGCGATGCGCGCCTTCGAGATCCTCATCGAGAATGCCGCGCAGCGAGGCGAGCACGGCGGGCGCGAAGCCCCTGAGCCGCGTCTCGGCGATCTGCAGGTCCACCATCCGGTCGATGCGACTGGGCAATCCGCGCTCAGCCTCCGTCGCGCGGCGCAGCGATTTTCCGTAAAAGCCAAGCATCATCCAGCGCCCGAAGAGGTTGTATTTCACCGCCATGTCGGCCACCGGCCCAAGGTCATGGCCCAGACCGGCAGGCGCCAGAAGCACCAGTTGGCGAATGCGGCCCGCCTGCTCTCCGGCGAAGGCCGCCGCGATGGCGCCGCCCATGGAATAACCGATCAGGGTGATCTCGCCCGCAACCCCCTGATCCTCTAGCAGATCGTCGAGTTGGCGGATGAAAAACGCGCTGTCCTGCGCGCCCCGCGGCCGGTCGGAGAAGCCGCGGCCGTAAAGGTCGTAGGTCAGCACGCGATAGCCCATCCGCCCCAGTTCCTCCGCCACCGGCCCCCAGACGAAGGAGGGTGTGGTGAGTCCGTGAACGCAGACCGCGACGGGCCCGTCTTCCGCCCCCAGCCACTGGTAATGGGTCACGCCCTGCGACAGCGTCGTGAACTGGCCCGGCGCGACCTCGCGCCGGGTGCGGGTCATCCGGGGGCGCATGGCCTCGACCGCGAAGGGCCAGACGGCGGCCGCACCGAGGGCAGCCCCGATGCCCCAGCCGATCATCGTGCCGCGTTCCAGGCGTTGAGGATGTAGCGGCTGGTCATCAGGTCCAGATGCGCGCCGCCACCGTTCTTGAACAGCGTAATCTCGTCTTCGCTTCCACGCCTGAACTTCTCTGGCTCGTAGTAGTCGGCAATCAGGTCGTCGCGGGAAATGGTGCCGGCCTCCAGCGGGATCTTGATTTCGCCGATATGGCCCACCGTGGTGTCGTAGCTGTCCACGAAAATATGGGCGCGCGTCAGCGCCGCGTCGTCCACCTCGCGCATGTCGGGGCGGTAGGCGCCGATCAGGTCGATGTGCTGGCCGGGGCGGAGCCATTCGCCCTTGATCAGCGGATCGGTCGACATGGTGGCAGAGGTGACGATATCGGCCTCGCGCACCGCCGCTTCCAGATCGTCGGCCACAAGCAAGCCGGGGCAGTCTTCGGCCATCGCCTCTGCATTGGCGCGCGTGCGGTTCCAGACCCGGAAGCGCGCGTTCGGAAAGGCCGAGGAATAGGCGTCGAACAGCGACCGGCCAACCGTGCCCGCGCCCACGATCAGGATACGTTCGCTGTCGGGGCGGGCAAGACGCGTGGCGGCGAATAGACTGTCGCCCGCGGTCTTCCACTTGGTGACAAGGTGAAAGTCGATCACCGCCTCAAGATCCCCGTCGCCATCACCGAAAACGCAGACAGAGCCGTGGATCATCGGCTTGCCCGCCTTGGGGTTGCCCGGAAAGATCGTTGCCGATTTCACCGCCAGCCCCATCCCGTCGATCCAGGCCGCGCGCGACAGAAGCGTATCAGGATCGCGATAAAGGAAGGTGTCGCCGATCTCGGCCTTGGGCATCCGATGGCCAGCCTCGAACGCCGCGCAGAGGGCGGACCAGTCGAGATTGGCCTCGCCCTCGGCAAAGGGGATCATGGTGATGCTCATGTCAGGTCCTCCTCGGTCAACAGTTTCTGTTCGACCAGCGCCCGG
>JAUIBJ010000684.1 GCA_030428025.1 Alphaproteobacteria bacterium | reverse complement strand
CAAGCAGCGGCGCCGCGCCGAGCGCCTTGGTGGCGGGGCCGAGATCCTCCTCCACGCGGATCAGCTCCACCCCCGAAGGCAGGGCGGGCAGCGGCACCGCTCCGGGAAACCGCTGCCACCTCTGCGGCAGGCAGAGCAGTACGCGCGCGGGTGCCGGGCGCTGGGCCAGAAGGCTCTCCAGCACCGGCCCGATGCGTGGCAGACGCGGCGGGATCGAGGTGAGGGCGACGGCGTACATGACGCCGGGGATAGAACGAAAACGGGCGGCCCGCCAAGGCCGCCCGAAAGACTTCCGTGTCGAGCCGAAGATGTCAGCCCGCGATCAGGCCCATCTGCTCGAGCTTCAGGATCACCTGATGGGCGCAGTTGTCCACATCGGTGCCTTCCGTCTCGACCCGCAACTCGGGGTTCTCGGGCACGTCGTAAGGGTCGGAAATCCCCGTGAATTCCTTGATTTTCCCTTCCCGAGCCAGCTTGTAGAGCCCCTTGCGGTCGCGGCGTTCACATTCCTCGATCGACGTCGACACATGCACCTCGCAGAAGGCGCCGTATTCCTCGATCATCTGGCGCACCTTGCGGCGGGTCGAGGCGTAGGGCGCGATCGGTGCACAGATGGCGATGCCGCCGTTCTTGGTGATCTCCGAGGCGACGTAGCCGATCCGCTGGATGTTGAGGTCGCGGTGCTCTTTCGAGAAGCCGAGCTCGCTGGAGAGGTTCTTGCGCACGATGTCCCCGTCCAGAAGCGTCACCGGGCGGCCGCCCATCTCCATCAGCTTGACCATCAGCGCGTTGGCGATGGTCGATTTGCCCGAGCCGGAAAAGCCGGTGAAGAAGACGGTGAAGCCCTGGTCCGAGCGCGGCGGCTTGGTCTTGCGCAGTTCGGCCACCACTTCCGGAAACGAGAACCAGTCGGGAATTTCCAGCCCTTCCGACAGACGGCGGCGCAGTTCGGTGCCCGAGATGTTGAGGATGGTCACCTTGTCCTTGTCCTCGATCTCGTCCATCGGCTCGTACTGGGCGCGCTCCTGCACATAGACCATGTGCTTGAAGTCGACCATTTCGATGCCGATCTCGTCCTGGTGCTGGCGGAACAGGTCCTGCGCGTCGTAGGGCCCGTAGAAATCCTCGCCGGCGCTGTTCTTGCCGGGGCCGGCATGGTCGCGGCCGACGATGAAATGGCTGCAGCCGTGGTTGCGCCGGATGATGCCGTGCCAGACCGCCTCGCGCGGGCCGGCCATGCGCATGGCGAGGTTCAGAAGGCTCATCGTGGTGGTCGAGCCCGGGTATTTGTCGAGCACGGCCTCGTAGCAGCGCACCCGGGTGAAATGGTCCACGTCGCCCGGCTTGGTCATGCCCACGACCGGATGGATCAGCAGGTTGGCTTCCACTTCCTTGGCGGCGCGGAAGGTCAGTTCCTGATGCGCGCGGTGCAGCGGGTTGCGGGTCTGGAACGCCACCACCTTGCGCCAGCCCAGCTTGCGGAAATAGGCGCGCAGTTCGTTGGGCGTGTCGCGGCGGCCGCGGAAATCGTAATGCACCGGCTGCTGGATGCCGGTCACCGGACCGCCCAGATAGACGTTGCCCGCGGTGTTGTGCAGGTAATCGACGGCCGGATGCGCCTGATCGTCGGCGCCAAAGACCTGCTCGGCCTCGCGCGCCTTGTCGGGGCTCCAGCGGTCGGTCACGGTCATGGTGGCGAGGATCACGCCCTCCTGGTCGCGCAGCGCGATGTCCTGGCCCAGTTCGATCTTGTCGGCGAAGGCGTCCGAGACATCCAGCGTGATCGGCATCGGCCAGAGCGTGCCGTCGGCCAGGCGCATGTTGTCGATGACGCCGTTGTAATCGGCTTCCGACAGGAACCCCTTGAGCGGGTTGAAGCCGCCATTCATCAGCAGTTCCAGATCGCAGATCTGCCGCGGGCTGAGATCCCAGCTGACCAGTTCGGCCGCTTCGACCTTCAGCTTCTGGGCCGATTCGTAGGAAACATAAAGTTCGGGGATGGGAGCAAGATTGTTCTGCATTATTCTGGTCCTGTACTTGAGAGGGTCAAGGCCGCTCGTCGCGCCGGTCAATTCGGCGTGAAGAGCATCGTACTCGGCGAATTTTCGGGCGAGAAACCTGTCTGTGAGACGCACCTTTTCCGCCGCACCGCGCGAGGTGAGCGCATAGGCGAAGCGCTGGCGCCGGTCCGGTCCGGAGCGTTCGCTGATCTTGATCAGCCCGGCCGCGGCGGTGCTGCGCAACAGCGCGTTCAGCCGGCCGAGCGAAATGCCGATCGCCGCCGCCGTCTCGCGCTGCGAGGCGTCGGGTGCAAGATCCAGCTGGCGCAGAAGGCGAAACAGCTGGTCTTCATCCTGCAGGGTCGGTTTCACGTCGGTGGCAATCATCGCTAGCGAGTCAAAAGTGTGTTCACGCGTGAACACATGTCACAGGATGGCCCCGGGGGAAAGGGCAAATCGGCGTCGATTTGCGCGGTTTTTGCATTGTGGTCCCCGGGTCACGCCATTTTGTCGGCGCCCCGGCCGTCGCGGGGGCATTTGAGCCACGTCATATTGCCGATACGGAATATGTTCTATGATGTGGGTGCGCGCGAACATCCTGGGACGACTCAAGGAGGTTCATATGAATTTTCCCGGATTTCTTG